>CAKUCE010000232.1 GCA_934643535.1 uncultured Clostridia bacterium
TGATCCGGTTGGCCTGCAGGCTTTCCTCCATGGTATGGATGATCGGAATCGCTCCGCATACCGCCGCCTCGTAATACAGACCTGCGCCGCTTTTCCGGGCAGCCTGCTGCAGCTCGTGCCAGTGCAGTGCGAAAGCGACCTTGTTGGCCGTTACCAGCGTCTTGCCCTTTTCCAACGCCGCCAGATCCCACTGGAACGCAGGCTGCTCGCCGCCCAGGAATTCCAGAATGATGGAAATTTCCGGATCGTTCAGCAGTTCGTCCACCTTGTCGGTCAGCACGCCATCGGGAAGATCGACGTCCCGCTTTTTATGGATGTCCCGTACCAGCGCCCGTTTCACTTCGAAGCGAAGGCCCGTGCGATGGGTAATTTCCTTCGAAAAACCGGTGAGCAGCTTCCACACGCCGCTGCCCACGTTGCCGCAGCCGAAAAATCCGATCTTGACCGTCGGTTCCATCCTTGTGTTTCTCCTCTCGTCAGCGGTTGCGTTCATACAGGAGCCGAAGCCCCTTCAGGGTCAAAATACCGTCCAGTTTGTCGATGATGCCGCCTTCCTCGGCTACGATCACCGCCATGCCGCCGGTCGCCACCACCAGCGCCTCCGGCGCGTGAAGCTCCTCCCGGAACTTGCGCACCAGATACTCGATCTGACCGATAAACCCATTGATCACGCCGGATTGCAGGTTCGTCACCGTGGTGCGGGAAATCACGTGTTCCGGGCGCACCAGTTCAAACCGGGGCAGCTTGGCCGTGCCGCGAACCAGCGCGTCGCTGGTCAGCTTCAGACCCGGACAGATGCACCCTCCCAGAAAGGAGCCGTCTTCGTCAATGGCCCCGAAGGTGGTGGCGGTGCCGAAATCAATGAAAATGCTGGGGCCCCCATACTCCGCCTGCACAGCCACGGCGTTGGCGATTCGGTCGCTGCCCAGTTCCCGGGGATTTTCATATTTCAGATTGATCCCCGTCTTGATACCGGGCGCCACCATCATGGGCGACTGACCGAAATAATTCTTGCACATATGTTCCAGCGTAAAATTGATGGTAGGCACTACACTGGACATCACAATGCCCTCAATATCCTTCCGGCCAAGCCCCTCCCGTTCCAAAAGTCCTGAAAGGAGAAAGCCGTATTCGTCGCTGGTATGGGTACTGGAAGTGGAAAGCCGCCAATACTGCTTCATCTCCGGGCCGTCGAACAGGGCGGTCTTGATATTGGTATTGCCAACATCCATGGTTAAGATCATGCTTGTTTCCTTCCTTTGCGCTTGGTAACGGCGTCCACCGCCACTTTGACCATGGGCACCAGAACGGCGGCTACGACGGCTTCGGCAATGCCGTTGGGCAGGCCCACCGCCGCCACCAGCCACGCGCCCGCGTGATCCAGATAATGGGCCTCCGCATTTCCGGCGGAGATCATATTATTGACCAGTTCCGTCAATTTTGCACCGTAGATCAGATACAGCGTTCCCAGCACCAGCACGGTATTGAGAACCGCGCCCACTGCAGCGGCAATGCCTGCGGCGATTTTGTCCCGTACCTGTCCGTCCCGAAAGAGTTTTTTCAGCAGGAGATAGACCGCATAAGCGCCCAGCGGGAACAAGACGCGCGGCAAGACACTAATTAGTGGATTTTGAAAAAACAGTGTCAATCCGCCAGCACCGGCCTCAAACGCCCGGATCAGGCTGCAGGTGCCGAACACCAGTCCGACGAAGCCGCCCACCCACCAGCCTTCTACCAGTGCGGCGATCAGTACCGGCACATGCACCGTGGTCACGGCCAGCAGGGGCGGCGGAAGCTGGATCATTCCGATGGGCGTAAACACCAGAAGAGCAGTGATGGCGCTGAGCATGGCGGCGACGGTCATCTGACGGATGCGGTCGCTCTGACGGCGGCGTTTTTCCAGAATGGTTTCCTGTTTCATTTTTCTTTTCCTCCGTTCGAGTTCTGTTTGGATACCCGACGATTTTGGGGAACCGTTTCGCTGCTTTTCCAATGGGCAGTCGCCGGCGCAGACGCTCGACTCTGCCGGAAAAGCAACACTGGCATTATATAAGTTTCCGTCGCGGTTGTAAAGCGATTCGTCGTCATACTCGCTGGGTCTCCCGCATAAATTCCAGAGAAAACAGGGGGAGGACAGTCATGAAGCAGCGGACGTTCCGTCGGAAGGCTCTATGCGCGTCGGCGCTGCTGGCAGCGATTTTTCCCGTTCTTCTGTTTCTGTGTGCCGCGGTCTCAGAACCGGCACAAAAACAGGCGCTTTCTCCGGCGGAAGCCGCACGGCGGGCCAACGTTCCTGAGGGCAGCTGGATCTGGATCGATCTTCCCCAGAAAACGCTGACGCTCTATGAGGGGACCCGGACGATCAAGCGGTATACCATCGCCTCCGGCGCGTGGGAAACGCCCTCGCCCATCGGGGTCTTCTATATAACGCACCGCTTTGCCGGAGAGCTGGGCGGTTTCGGCACCCGTTTTCTGGGGCTGAACGTACCCTGGGGGCAGTTCGGCATTCATGGCACCAACCGGCCCGGAAGCATTGGCTCCAACGCCAGCCATGGGTGTATCCGCATGTTTGTCCGGGATTCGGAAGAGCTTTACGGCAAAGTGGCCAACTGGAGCAGAGTGGTCATTCAGGGCGGGCCTTATGGGCTGTTGGATTCCAGCCTGCGGGCGCTGCGTCCCGGCGATCGAAACAGTCACGTGGCGGCGGTACAGCGGCGGCTGATCTCCCTTGGCTACCTGTATGGAAACGCCGACGGCGTATACGGCTCCGGCACTGCCGATGCGGTGCGCCGGGCCAGAAAGGCGCTGGGGCTGCGCGCAGGCGACGATGTGGATGCCGCCTTTTACCGTGCCATCGGACTGATCCTGTTTGAATAAATCCAGATACATTTTCGGAGGAATGAACCATGAACTGGCATGAAACGGTTGCTTTTCTTACGCACTGTCTCCCCAAGGCGGCGGCCCGGCCGCTGAGCGCTCTGCCGGAGGGCAGTCTGCGGGAGATCCGTGTCCGGGCCGGACAGCAGATCCGTCTTTCCACCAGCCAGGGGGAGAAGCTTTGCCTGTGCGAGCCCACGCCCCAGCAGGTCGCCCAGATGGCGGAGGCGCTTTGCGAACACGCCCTGTACGCCCGGGCCGAGGAACAGCGCAGCGGCTTTGTTACTCTTCGGGGCGGCCACCGCATGGGGCTGTGCGGCCGGGTGATCTGTCAGGGGCAGAGCGTCCGCGCCCTTCGGGACATCAGTTCTTTCTGTATCCGTATTGCGGGCCAATGGCGGGGTGCGGCGGACGGACTGACCGGTCAGCTGACGGACGAGGACGGACGCTGCCGCTCGACTCTGATCGTCGGTCTGCCCGGCATGGGCAAGACCACGCTTCTCCGGGACAGTCTGCGCCGCCTGAGCGAAGCGGGCCGACGGGTGTGCGTCGTAGACGAGCGCAGCGAGATCGCCGCCATGTGCGACGGCCTTCCTCAACTGGAAGTAGGCCCCTGCACCGATGTGCTGGACGGCTGCGGAAAGGAAGCCGGGCTCCGCTGGCTGCTTCGTTCCCTGTCGCCGGAGGTACTGGCCACGGACGAGCTGAGCGATGCGCTGGATGCTCAGGCCGTGCTGGAAGCTATCCGCAGCGGCGTCAGCGTACTGGCCACAGTGCATGGCCGGGATCTGGACAGTGTCTGCGGACGCAATACGCTGTATCCGCTCATCCGCAGTCAGGCGTTCGACCGTTACGCCGTGTTGGACGTTCATGAAGTCGGAAAGCTGGCCGGGATCTTCGATCGGGATTTTCAGCCCGTGGATTCCGGGGAGGAACGCTGATGCTGGGCGCGGCAGGGGCGCTTTTGTGCATGGCGCTTGGCACGGCGCTGGGCGCAGGGCTAAAGGAGCGGCGCTGCGCCCGCCTGCGGCTGATGGAAAACGAAGTGGAGCTGCTGGCACGCATGCGGCTGATGATCCTGGAAGAACGGCTGGGCCTTCCCGCGCTGCTCCGCGCCTGCGCCGCAGACGGCGGCGAGGGACTTTTCGCCCGGCGGCTGGAAAAGACGGCGGAGGTTCTGGAAAAGCACCCTCTGGTGGGGCTGCGGGACGCTTACCGTCAGGCGGTTTCCGCCTTGCCGCTTTCAGCGGAAAAGGCAGAGGAAAAAGCGGTCATGGACGCGCTGTTCGCTCAGCTCGGGACGGGCACCGCCTCCATGCGGGAGCAGGCGGCAGCCAGCGCCATCCGAAAGCTTCGTCCCCTTTCGGAAAAAGCCCGGGAGCAGGCGGAAAAGGGCGGCAAGCTGCTCATGCAGCTCGGACTTCTCTTCGGCCTGATGCTGGGCATCGCATTATGGTAACAAACCTGGGAGGGCAAAGCGATGATTCAGGTAGATCTGCTCTTCAAGCTGGCGGGCCTCGGCGTAGCGGTAGCCGTCATCAGCCAGGTGCTGAACCGCGCAGGCCGGGAGGAACTGGGAACACTGGTCACGGTGGTCGGACTGGTCATCGGTCTGTTTCTGGTCGTGAATCTGATCTCCGACCTGCTTTCCAGCCTGAAAAGCATCTTCGCGCTGTATTAGCCATGGTATTTCTGCAATGGATGGGTCTGGCAGTTTCGGCGGCAGTCCTGTGTCTGGTGGTACGCCAGCAGCAGCCGCAGATTGCGTCCTTATGCGCGCTGGCAGCCGGCTGTATTCTGCTGCTCGGCGCGCTCGGCAGCATTTCCTCCCTTCGTCAGGAGCTTCAGCGGCTGACGGCGCTGGCCGGGCTTCAGGAGGAAACGCTGGCGGTTTTCATGAAGGTGCTGGGCATGAGCTATACCGCCGAGCTGACCGCCCAGACCTGTTCCGATCTGGGAGAAAACAGTCTGGCGATGAAAGTCCAGTTGCTGGGCAAGCTGAGCGTATTTACCCTGACCGCCCCCCTGCTGCTGGAGCTTTTGCAGTTGAT
>CAKUCE010000233.1 GCA_934643535.1 uncultured Clostridia bacterium
TCCGAACTCGCCTTTTTCCGCCGTCAAAATGGGCGGGCCTTTTTCCCTCCGCTGCCTATCGCCGCCCTCGCCCCCGCAGTTGGCGGCAGGCATACTCAGGCATTGCAGCTTGGACTGCTTCAGCGTGGGCTTGGGCTTTTTTTGGCGGAAAGGCAGGATGATCGGTTTTGCCCTCATTTCCCGAAGACAGGCGCGAGCCGTGGCACTTGTCGTGCCACGGCGGTCTGTGCGCGATCGTAACAGGAAACCCGACCAAACCCGCGAGCCGCGAGGCCCGTCGCCGAGCGGCGGTAATTCCACAGCCAACTTGCATTCCCTCGAATGCTCTGCGCGGCTGTGCCGCGCAGTCCGGGTTCCAAGGGCACTGCCCTTGGTTAGTCGGCGTTGGACTGCCAGATGGCGTTGTACTCGTCGAAAGCCTTCAGGTAGGAACCGTCGGCCACTACCTTGTCGATGACCTTGTTGACGATCTCCATGAAATCATCGTTGCCCTTGGCGATCACGGCAGCCTTGCCGAAAGCGGCTTCCTCGGCAGAGAAGGTAAAAGCGGCGGCTTCCAGATTGTCATTCTGGGAGATCATGCCTTCGCCCACAGCCTTGTCGCAGACAAAGCCCACGATATTGCCGTTGATGACTTCCATGGCCAGATTGGGATAGGTGTCCAACTCGAACAGTTCGCTGTCCGGCAGAGCGGAGGTGATCAGCTCGGACTGGATGGTGCCCATCTGCGCGCCGACTTTCTTGCCGGCCAGAGATTCCTTGGTGGCGTAGACGGCGCCGTCGCCCTTCTTGACCACCAGCACCTGCTCGCTGAGCTCATACTGATGCGTGAAGTCGATCACTTCGGCGCGCTCAGGGGTCACGGTGAAGGCCGCGATGCCGATGTCCACATCGCCGATCATGACGGAGTTAATGATGCCGTCGAAGGCCATATCCTGAATCTTCAGCTCCACGCCCAGCTCGTCGGCGATCTGCTGAGCCAGCCAGATGTCGCAGCCCACGGGATTGGCGTTATCATCCAGGAATTCATAGGGGCCGTAGGTAGCTTCGGTGCCGACGACCAGCGCACCGGCGCTCTTGATCTTTTCCAGCACACCCTCCGCAGAGGCGGACACGGCGCAGAGTACCAGACACAGGGCCAACGCAATCGCGAAAATCTTCTTCATGACTTCTTCCCTCCAAGTTTCGTTCAGAATGTTTATTCAGATTACGTGAATGATTATACATCCTATTCAAAAATTGTCAAGGGCTTTTTTGAAAAAAATTTCACTTTTTTGTTTGGGTGGATCCATCCTGTCAGAAACAGGCGCTCAGATCCTTCAAACGCTCCATGGCCTCACGCAGCTTTTCGTCCGAAACGGTGCAGGCAATGCGGAAATGGCCTTGTCCTGCCTTGCCGAAAACGCTTCCGGGCACAGCCAGAATGTGCGCCTTTTCCAGAAGCAGCTGGCAGAACTGCTCGTCGGTCATGCCGGTTCTAGCAATGCCGGGAAACAGGTAGAACGTGCCGCGGGGCCGCAGCAGGGTCAGATAGGGCAGTTTTTCTATGCATTCGGATGCATAAAACACACGGTCCCTGTATTTGCATATATACTCGTCGGCGATCTCGTTTCGCAGGGCCAGCGCCCGGATGGCCGCCCGCTGGGAAATGGAGGGGGCGGTGTAGGTCAGCGCATTGCTGATAAACTGAAAAACCGAGATCAGCTCCGCCGGAGCGATCATCACGCCCACACGCCAGCCGGTCATCAGGAAATTCTTGGAGAAGCTGTTCAGCGTCACCGTGCGCTCCGCCATGCCGGGCAGGGTACGCATGGGGATGAATTCGCCCTCGTAAAGGTAGCGGGTGTAGATTTCATCCGCCAGCACCAGCAGGTCGAACTCCCGGGCCACCTCCGCCAGCATTTCCAGCGCGGCCCGGTCGTAGGCCGCGCCGGTGGGGTTGCAGGGCGTGTTGATAATCATGGCCCGGGTGCGGGGCGTGATGGCCCGGCGCAGCGTCTGTTCGTCAGGGCGGTAGGCGTTTTCCTCATAGGTGGGCACCTCCACCACCACGCCGCCCGCCAGTTCGATCTGCTGGGAATAGCTGGCAAAGTAGGGAGCGAAAACGATCACCTCATCCCCGGGGTTCAGAACGCCCAGCAGCGCCTGCGCCATACCGATGCTGCTGGAAGTGGTCACCAGCACCTCTTCCCGGGGGATCTCCTGCCCGAAATCCTCCTTCCATGCCCGGATCACCGCATCCACCAGCTCCGGGTCGCCCTTGGGGTCGCCGTAGTGGGTGTAGCCCTCCAGCGCGTCCGCATAGGCCGCGTCGATGATTCGCCTGTCGGTGGTAAAGTCCGTGTCGCCAATGCTCAGGTCGATCACGTCCGAATAGCGCGCCAGCGCCTCGGTGTCAAGGCTCAGACCGGCGGGCCGGGTTTCAAAACGTCTGGCGATAAAGGAACGCATTTTTTTCTCCCCTTTACTACTTTTCTTTCACATAGGGCACCACGGTGCTGCCGTTGGGAATGACGTACAGGCTCTTGCCCTCCAGATGGGCGGCCTTCATCAGTTCGTCCACGTCGGAGAAGGCTTTCAGCCCCATGGGGGCCACCGTCTCCTGCGGCACGGAGGTCAGCATGAGGATGTTGTAGCGGTGCGCCTGTTCGCAGTTCAGCAGGAAGATATAGCCGGGCACGGTGAAATGCTCCCGCAGACGCTTTTCCATCGTGCCGCCCAGCAGATCGTCGATCCAGCCGAAATACTCGGCGGGGCCGCCGCCGTCCCGGGCCTCGATAAGCAGGATCAGCGTGCCGCCGGGCTTCAGGCCCGTTTCTACGTTGTCGATGGTCTTGGTGCCCTGATACAGGGACATGTCCTTGGGGAAGCCGCCGCAGCTGGCAATGATCGCATCGGCCTTCTCCGGCACTTCCACCCGGTAGATGCGGTCCACCGCCTCGCAGGCTTTCTGCCATGAGGTCAGGTAATGGCCGGCGTAAATTTCCGCCAGCTGCATTTCCGCGTTCATCACCAAATTCACCATATACAGCTGGGGCACCATGGCCGCGGCCTCGCACATATCATCGTTGAGCGGATTGTCCTTCACCTTGCCGTTGCCGATGCGGGGATTGCTCATCAGGCAGGCCGGGTCCAGCGAATAGGCGTGGTTGTGGCAGATGGTCTCCATGCCGCTGATGCCGGGCAGGATGCTCTTCCTTCCGCCGCCGAAGCCCGCCATGACGTGGTGAGTGCAGGCGCCCAGACAGATCACCCGGTCTGCGCGGGCGGCCTCGGCGTTGATCCACACCGGGGTGTCGTGAGCCGTGGTGCCCAGATACACCAGATCTCCGGCCAGACAGTCATGGTTCACCACCCGCACCCGGTCGTATACGCCATCCGTCACCAGCGTGCGCAGCTCCTTTTCGTCGCCGCCGTCGTGGGTGCCGTTGGCCACGATGATGGTCACGTGATTCTCCGGAACGCCGCATTCGTCCCGCAGGTAATCCACCAGCGGCGGGATCACCTTATCCTGCCGCATCCAGAACCGGGACATATCGCTGACCACCAGCGCTACCCGTTCGCCGGGCCTGACCCATTGCTTCAGCGGCGGCAGATCCACGGGATTTTCCAGTGCGGCCCGCAGCGTATCGGGAATGGACGCGGCTGCGGGCACATGATTTCCGTGCAGTTCCCCCAAAACCTGACGCTCGTCCAGAGGAATGACAACTTCTCCGTCGCCATATCGGAATCGAAATTCTTTCATGCCCATACGCCTCCATGCCTTCATTCATATCTATGCATTAAAATGCATATGCGGAATTTTATCACGGGGAAAAGGATTTGTCGAGAGGGCGGCGGCGTTTTGCCGCAGGCGTGAAAAGCTCCCCGGCACAAGCAAAACCCCGGTTCCTCTTCCTTCCCTGCCGCATCACTGCGGCGGCAGAACAGAAAAAGTACCGGGGTTTGACGCCGGGCGGCAGGCGCTTATGCGCTCTGCTCCATGCTCAGCTTATCGGCGATCATGGCGATGAACTCTCCGTTGGTGGGCTTGTCCTCCGGGGTGCAGACCCTGCAGCCGAAGGCGGTGTTCAGGGTCTCGATGCGGCCCCGGTTCCACGCCACCTCGATAGCGTGGCGGATGGCCCGCTCCACCTTGCTGGCGGACGTGCCGAAATAGCGGGCGATACCGGGGTACAGCTCCTTGGTGATGCGGTTGATGGTGCCGGGATCCTCCACCACCATTTTCACGGCCTGACGAAGGAACTGATAGCCCTTGATGTGGGCGGGAATGCCCATGGTCAGGAACAGGCTGCCCAGGCGCTCATCCACGGTCTGGACCCGGCGGGTCTCCCGGGGAACGGAGGGCGCAGCCTCCGCCGAAACGGCTCTGGTTCCGGTCAGACTGCGGATGTGGCACAGCAGATGACGAAGCTCAAAGGGCTTGACCATATAGAAGGAAGCGCCCAGCGCAACGGCCCGGGCCACGAAATCATCCCGGCTCAGGGCCGACGTGACGATCACGGCGGGACGCAGCTTTCTGCGCCCAAGCTCCTCCAGCAGCGTATATCCGTCCATCTGGGGCATGATAATATCGGTAATCAGTATCTCAACTTCTTCCTCTGACAGTAAATGCAAAGCCTCCGCTCCGTTGCCGGCCTCGCGGACCAGAGCGATCCCTTCCTGACTGCGCAGATACTCCGCCATGGCGGCGCGGTACTGGGGCTGGGCTGCGACGATCAGAATCCGATTTTGTTTCATGTTGGTTTCCTCCATTCTATTCTTCGGGCCGTGGGATGGGAAGGCCATTCCCCCGGCGGGTCTCCGTCCGCTTTTCCCGCTCCGGCGGGTTGTATTTTTTTCGTTCCCTCAATTCTTTTACGACAGTTTTTTTGACTGGATGTCAGGTTTATGATAAAATAAGAGCGAAACTACCCT
>CAKUCE010000234.1 GCA_934643535.1 uncultured Clostridia bacterium
GCACTGACCGGCGTGGAGAATGCCGCTGCTACCTCACAGGATTGCATGAGCATTGTCCTTGACCGTGTAACGGAAAAGGTACGGGAGCTTTCCAAGACTGTAAAGGACAAAAGCAGCAGCGGACAGACCTATCGCTATGTGGAGACTGACTTTGTGAAGGCCCTCAAGCACGGCTATGTGATTGAGATACAGGAACCATCTACAATCGTCCAACCGGGCGTGCTGGTGGGTCTGAACTCTCTTTTGGAGCAATCCGGCTCTATCACATTGCCGACCGGCGAGGTCATCCAGCGGCATCCCGACGCTGTCGTAGTTGTAACGACCAACACGAGCTATGAAGGCTGCCGTGGCATGAATCAGTCCGTGCTCGACCGAATGAGTCTGGTACGGGATGTGGAATTGCCGAGTCCTGAAGTGATGGTGCAGCGTGCCATGTCGGTTACAGGTGCGACGGATGAGTATGAGGTGTCCAAAATGGTGCAGGTAGTCAATGACCTTGCGGAGTATTGCCGCAAAAACAGCATCACGGACGGCTCCTACGGTATGCGCAGTCTGATCGACTGGATCATCAGCAGCGAAATCACCGGGGATGTCTACGAATCGGCACTGTATACCATCATCAGTAAGGCAACCGCCGACGAGCTTGACCGCGAGGCACTGATCAGCACGGTTTTGGAACCGATTTTTGCACCGAAACGGCATAAGGCGTCGGCATAACAAATTCAGAGAAAGGAGGCTACCCTAAATGGCAAGGGTGAATCATAAATTAGTCAAACAGCGTCTCAATGAGAAGCGCAGCAAAATCACGGATAAGCAATTCTTTTCCTCCCGTATGTTGGCGGGGCATTTTGAGGATCTGGCAGCAGCACAGACACGGCGGTACCATTACAACCGTCGTGTCCGTGTGAACCTCTACTGGAAACCAAAGGGTGCCTTCACTGCGGCAACAGACAATATGCAGATTCGTATCAACACGGGGCATCCGCTGGTGACCAAGGTCAAAGGCCGTGAGAATCGGTATCAGATCGTGTGCGGTATGTTTGCACATGAGCTGGGGCATGTACTATTTACCGACTTTCTCGCTGCTCAGACCTATCACAACTATCTGGACAGCTTCAAATGGTATCCTCGCCCGCCGGCTTTAAAGCTGGCGGCGGATGCCCGGAACGAGAAATCGTTCTGGGAGTATGTCAAGGAGGATCCGAAGAACCTGCAGATGGTCCACCAGATCGCAGCGAACATCGCCAATATCATTGAAGACGGATATATCGAAAATCGGATGCTGAGCAGCTTTCCCGGTGCGCTCGGCTACGGTTTGGAAACTCTGCGTGAGCGCCATTTTGACGAGATCGACACGGTGACAGAGCTGATCGCCAAGGAAACAGACGACGGCAGGCATATTCTTGAAAGTATCCTGCAGATCATGTTGTCCTACGCCAAATTCGGGCGGATTAAATACGGTGACGAACCGAAAACAGACGAGCGCGTGAAGACGGTATTCGGGCTGATCGACGATATTGATGAGGCACTGATGAACCGTTCCGGTAAGGAGCGGTGGAATGCTGTTAATGTCGTATTGGTTCGCTGCTGGGAGTACATTCATGATTTCTGCGAGGTTTGCAAAGAGCGTCAGGAAGAAGCGGAAGCTGCAGGCGGCACAATCACTGTGGCCGAAACGCTTTCTGAGATTCTGAGCTCCATCGCCGGTTCATCCGAAATCGGCAGCGGAAGCAGTACCCCTGTTCCGGAGGCATCCGGCAGTACCGGTGAATCATCAACGGCTGCGGCAAGGGCTGAAACAAGATCCGAGGCTGCTGAGAGTGAGTCTGGCGGCGAAAACACTTCTCCCCAGACTGAGTCGGAAAACAACGAAAACGCATCTGAGTCTGGAGAAGCCTCGAATCCATCAGATGATTCAGAAAATGCTCAGCCCGGTGGCGGAGGTTCCGGCTCCGGAAAGCAGCAAACCTCGGAATCCGAAAAAGGAAGAATTCCGCACCAACAGACAGACGGCGTCAGTGCCCCTGTCGGCGGTTCCGTCACGAAAAATTCCGAGTATCAGCGCGAACAATATGACCGTGCTGCCTCGGATATCGAACGGATTCTGGACAATATGGCGGAAAAAGCTGCCTGCGAGGAACTGGAGAGCGAACGCATACGGGAACTGAATGAAGCTGCGCAGAGTATTTCCTATGGAGATATCCACAGCGGTGTCAATATCCGCGTGAACCGCATTGCATCCGTTGACCCGGAGCTTGTGGAACAATATGATGCGATCTGCAATCCGCTCATCAGCATTTCCCGGCAGCTCCAGAAAAGTCTCCTGCGACAGCTCAAGGAGAACCGGCGTGGCGGCAAACAAACCGGCCTTATTATGGGGCGGCGCCTGGATGCGCACGCCTTATGCCGGAATGACGGCAAGGTGTTTTATAAGAACAACCTGCCCAATGAAATTCCCGAGCTTGCAGTGGGACTTCTTTTGGATGAGTCCGGTTCTATGTGCTCCTGCGACCGCTGCACTTACGCCAGAGCGGCAGCCATCATCCTATACGACTTTTGTGAAAGCCTTGAGATTCCTGTTATGGTATATGGTCACTCGACCGATTGCTATGACGGAAAAATTCGGTTGAGCTTTACTCCTATGCCGAGTTCAACGGCTTTGACAATGACGATAAGTACAGGCTGATGGACATCAGTGCCCGCGGCAGCAATCGTGACGGAGCGGCACTTCGCTATGTGGCGGAGGCACTTTCCAAGCGATCCGAGGCTGTAAAGCTTCTTATCCTGGTGTCGGACGGGCAATCTGCCGATACCGGTTACTACGGCACGGCCGCTGAGGAGGATCTGCGCGGAATCAAGCAGGAATATCAACGCAAAGGCATACTCTTTGTTGCCGCTGCAATCGGCAACGATAAGCAGAATATTGAGAGAATCTACGGGGATTCCTTCCTCGATATTACTGACTTAAATCAACTGCCCACGAAGCTGACCGGTGTGGTCAAGCGTCATATTCGGGTATAAACACATCAAGATATAACAAAACGATGGGCAGCTGGTGTTCATACACGGTTGCCCATCTGTTTTTCAGAAAGGAACATCATTATGCATTTCAAAACACTGGTGACCGTGTGCATGCCGACTGTGGAAGAAGATCCGCACGAAAATGCTGTGGTCGTACAATCTATAGAATTGCTGCAAGCTCAGAAGGACGAGCTGGCTAAGAACTTTATGGCGGAAATTACTCTGTGCTCCCTTATGGGAAGGACAACGAATTTTGCACGCCAACTGGTGGGCGCGGTAGAAGAGGTTATGGCGCCATACAGTACTGATCCGTCAGAAGAATACATGGAATTTGCTGACATGACCGAGGAACTGAAAGCCGACTACGCAAAGTCCGTAGACTGCTTGAAACTTCCAAACGGAAAGATCGTTGAATATGGAAGTTACCCGTATTTCAGCAAGTACAGTATTGTAGACGGGAAGGTCAGTCAAAACAATGCGAGTTCTCTCCATCATACCAGACGCACGAAGCAATCCCGAAAAATACAGTACCTGCCGAATTGTCCTCGGCAGAAGGTGTATAAGACCTTCGAGAAATATGCCGAAGATTATCGCGGATATGAGTACAACGAGGAAGAAAAGGGTTACGGCTTTAATTGTAATCCCAATGCCATGTGGGACTGGTATCAGATTGGCGGAAGATGGCCGGTGACTTTCCTTGTGAAAGCGGACTGCACGGAATACTCTTTCGGGGAACGAAGCTGGGGCAACTGCAGCATAAAATACCCTGCCCCCGAAGGATATATGTGGGTTTCGGCAGCGAGAAAAAAAGACATCTGCTGGGATGTTATGCAAAATTGGTACACTGCTCAGGACACGGAGCGATACAACAAGCTCAAAGAAGCATTCCAAACCGGAAAACTCCCTGACGGGTACGATGGAAAGATTCAGGAAAACGGAATTTTTTACTGCGGCGAGTGTGCCTATGCAGCCGATGAGACCTTGGACGAATACCTTGCCCGTGTAGGAATGCCAAAATCGTGGAAGTATCCTATCGGCGTGACGGATATCGTCGATGCAGACGAATGGCTCAGCAAAAATGACATCAGCATCGGAAAAGAGAGCAGTAGCTGGCACGAACAGATCGATACTTATATCGATGATCTTGACGGCGAAGATGTTCTCGTTTCCGTAGACTATCACATTTAAGGAGGTACACATATGCTTATAAACAAACCCGGTGCCGAATTCCTGTATAACGGCATCACATACCGTGTCGGTGATGTGATCATCGGCAGCGATCAAAGCGAATATGTCGGCCTTATCGGATCTATCCTTGAGATCCGTGACGGCGACGACAAAGAAACCGAAAACGATATTCCGGACATCTACTGCTCTTTTGATCCTCCGGCATTACCGGCAGATATAGCAAAGGTGGAAGCAGTGTTTTCGGGCCTGTACAACACCCCAAAGACGCTGGATGACATTTGCTTCGACATGGTCATTATGGCTCCGGAAATGATTACTGTTCCCGGTCAATCAAAGAAGTCCATCAAGCTCTACATACTGAGTGAGGATTGGGCTGTGGACGGTAACACCGGACATTCGTCCAGTATTTATTCGGATCCGCTGGAAGCCAGAGCAAGGCTTAACGAAGCGCTCGGGAAAGAAATCGACTCCGGCTGTCTTTCGGACTGGATCAACACACCGGAATACCAGACAGAAACATCGGAGAACTCCTATGAAGGGTGGCTGGATGGATTCTACTGTGAAAGCCATTATGCCATTTCTCTGGAAGAACGCGATGTGGTTCTGACACCTTCGGTCATCGGAGATGTTGGACGGACCTATCTGGA
>CAKUCE010000235.1 GCA_934643535.1 uncultured Clostridia bacterium
GAGGCCCGGGGGGGCGACGTGAAGGCCCAGCTGGCCTACGAAGAGAGCACCAAGAACGCCCCGCCCGCCAGCTATGTGCTGGACGAGACCGGCGAGGACGGCGACGCGGAGATTTCTCTGGTTTTCTGATGAACAAAGGACGCGAGGGAACTTGAAATGGGCAAAATGATTGCGATCACCAACCAAAAGGGAGGCGTGGGCAAAACCACCACCGCCATCAACCTGACCGCCTGTCTGGCGGAAGCCGGCAAGAAGGTGCTGCTGGTGGATCTGGATCCGCAGGGCAACTCCACCAGCGGTCTGGGCCTGCAGGCGGGCGCCACCTCCATCTACGAGGTGCTCATGGGCCGGGCGCCGGTCAACGCCTGCCTGAAGCGCACCACCGTCAGGGGGCTGGATCTGCTGCCCGCCGACATCCGTCTGGCCGGGGCCGAGCTGGAGCTGGTGGATCTGGAGCAGCGGGAGTACCGGCTCAAAAGCGTCCTCATGGGGCTGGAGCGCGGCTATGATTTCGTTTTTGTGGACTGTCCGCCGTCCCTGAGCCTGCTCACCCTCAACGCCCTCACTGCCTGCCAGCGGGTGCTGATCCCCATCCAGTGCGAGTATTACGCGCTGGAAGGCGTGTCCAGCCTGATGAACACCATCAGCCGGGTCAAGCACTCCTTCAATCCCTCCCTGGAGATCGAGGGCGTACTGCTGACCATGCTGGACGGCCGCACCAATCTGAGCCTGCAGGTGGTGGAATCCGTCAAGAAGCATTTCCGGGACAAGGTCTTTTCCGTGGCCATTCCCCGCAACGTGCGTCTGGGCGAAGCCCCCAGCCACGGCGTTCCCATTCATCTTTACGATCCCCGCAGTCAGGGCGCGGAAAGCTACCGCCAGCTGGCGCAGGAGATCATCCGCCGCAACCGGTAAGGATTGCCGGCCATAAAGGAGACTGTGAAAACCATGAAGCGTTCCGGATTGGGGCGGGGACTGGACGTCCTGCTGCCCCAGAATGACGAGCTTTTTCAAACCGTGGTGCAGGAGATCGCCATTGGCGACATCGACCCCAACACCGCCCAGCCCCGTAAGGATTTCGATAAGGAAGCGCTGGAGCAGCTGGCGGAAAGCATCCGTTCGGCGGGCGTTCTCTCCCCCATTCTGGTGGTGCAGGACGGCATGCGCTACCGCATCGTAGCGGGCGAGCGCCGCTACCGGGCTTCCCGGCTGGCGGGGCTTTCCACCGTGCCCTGCATCGTCCGCGACCTGACCAACGAGCAGCAGATGGAGGCCGCCCTGATCGAAAACCTTCAGCGGCAGGATCTGAACCCCATCGAAGAAGCCTCCGCCATCCGTTCCCTGATGGACGAATGCGGCTACACCCAGGAACAGGCCGCCAAAAAGCTGGGCAAAAGCCGCCCGGCCATCGCCAACACCCTGCGTCTTCTCACCCTGCCCAAGCAGGTGCTGACGCTGGTGCAGTCCGGCGAGCTGAGCGCGGGCCATGCCCGGGTGCTGGCGGGCCTTGATTCCGCCGAGCGGCAGATCGCGCTGGCCCGGCGCTGCGTATCGGAATCCCTTTCCGTGCGCAAACTGGAAGAGATTGCCAGGGAAGAGCCCGCCGCTCCCGCGGCAAAGAAGACCGCCGCTCCCCGGCCCCTGACCCCCGAGCTGCACACCCTGCAGGATACCATGCGGCAGGCGCTGGGGCTCAAGACCGTGCTGACCGGCAACGAGAAAAAGGGCAAGATCACCCTTTCCTATAACAGCTCCGAAGAGTTGGAGCATCTCTACGAGGTCGTCGGACGGCTGACCGAGTAAGGCAAATTGCCAGCGAGGTGAATGCAAATGCGTATCAATCCCAACAAGAAGGTTCACAAGATCAAGCGCGATCCCTACAAGGTACTGACGCGGCTGGCCCTGATCCTCGCCATATGCGTAGCGGCGGGCGTGGGGATTTTCTACCTTTGCTCCAAGGCTGTGGAGCGGGATTACGTGGTCAAACGCGATCAGATCGACCAGATGAACGCGGAAAACGAGGTGGAGTTCAACACCCGGCTCAACGAGATGCGGGCGGGCGCGAACAACGCTTTCTCCGACCCCATCTCCAGCGATACGGCCGATGAGAACCTCCCTTCGTGGGAAAAGACGCTGGACGGCAAGGTCTGGCGCGTGGAGGACGAAGGCAAGACCGGTCTGGAAAACGTCTCCACCGTTACCCTGAGCCGTTCCGAGCTGCTGCAGGGCGGGCTGGTGCTCATCAACCCGTGGCACAGCGTGCCTTCCGACTACAGCTATGAAGGCCTGCTCAGCGTGGGCTCCAACAGCAATTACAAGATCCCCGTCACCGATAACACGGTGCAGCTCTTCCCCGCCGCCTATGACGGCCTTCTGTCCCTCATCAACCGCTGTACCGAGGCGGGCTACGACAGCTACATCGTCCGGCAGGGCTACCGCAGCAACGAGGAGCAGACCAAGCTCTTCGAAGACGCCATGCAGCGCCTCAGCAGCCAGTATTCCGGCGACATCCTCATCGAGCAGACCAAGAAGGACGTCAATTATCCCGGCACCAGCGAATATCAGTCCGGCTTTGCGTTCCAGATGGGTCTGTACAACCGGGACGCGACCATTGCGGGCACGCTGGGCAAGTTCTCTGAGGATCCGCGCGGCCAGTATTTCATCGAAAACTGCTGGAAAGACGGCATTGTCTTCCGCTTCCCCATCGACGGCTTTCCCCGCTCCGACTGGGAAAGCAAGACCTACAAGACCGGCATCAGTGCCAAGCTGCTGCTCTTCCGCTACGTGGGCAATGCCCATGCCGCCGTCATGCGCACCATGGACTACTGTCTGGAGGAGTATCTGGAATTCCTCATCTCCCATCCTCACATCACCGTGTATGAGGACGGCGCGCTCCGCTACGAGATCTACCGCATCGCCGGTGCGGACGGCGATTCCTTCAGTCTGCCGGTGCCTAACCCGGCCAGCGGCTATCAGGCCAGTCTGGATAACCTGGGCGGCGTAGTGCTGGCCTACACTTACAACTGAGCAATTCTGCAATGCGAAAGCTGACCCATGGAATTAACAGAATCCCTTAAAAAATGGTTTGGCCACGACTCCTTTCGGGAGGGCCAGGAAGATCTGATTCGGGCGCTGATGAGCGGACGGGACATTCTCGGGGTCATGCCCACGGGAGCGGGCAAATCCGTCTGCTATCAGCTGCCCGCTTTGCTGTTTCCGGGTATCACACTGGTGGTATCGCCCCTCATCGCTCTGATGAAGGATCAGGTCATGGCGCTGAAGCAAAGCGGCGTGGCGGCGGCCTACATCAATTCCAGCCTGACTCCCGGCCAGCAGCAGGAGGCCATCCGCCGGGCGAAGAACGGCGCGTATAAGATCATCTACGTGGCTCCCGAGCGCCTGCAGACCCCCGCATTCCTGGACTTCGCCATTCATGCGCCCATTTCCCTGCTGGCGGTGGACGAAGCCCACTGCGTTTCCCAATGGGGGCAGGACTTCCGGCCCAGTTATCTCAAGGTGCCGGATTTTGTCCGTGCCCTGCCCCACCGGCCCCCGGTAGCGGCCTTTACGGCCACCGCTACCCTGCAGGTGCGCAAGGATATGATCCGCCTTTTGGAGCTGGAGGAACCCTACACGCTGGTCACAGGCTACAACCGCCCCAATCTGCGCTTTGTTTCGGTCAAGCCCACCAGCAAGCCGGGCTATCTGCTCCGCTATCTGGAAGAGGCCGACCCGGACGCCTGCGGCATCGTCTACTGTTCCACCCGGAAAAATGTGGAGGACGTATGCGAGCGTCTCCGGCAGGGCGGCTTTTCCGCCACCCGTTACCACGCCGGGCTGACGGACGAGGAGCGCCGCCGCAATCAGGATGATTTCAAATTTGACCGTGCCCGGATCATGGTGGCCACCAACGCCTTCGGCATGGGCATCGACAAGGCGGACGTGCGCTTCGTCATTCACTACAACATGCCCCGGGATCTGGAAAGCTACTATCAGGAGGCGGGCCGGGCCGGGCGGGACGGCGATCCGGCGGACTGTCTGCTGCTCTACAGCGGTCAGGACGTGATCACCGCCCGCTGGATGATCGAGCATTCCGACGACAACCCGGAGCTGGACGCGGACGAGCGGGCCGAATTACAGCGCCGGGATCTGGAACGCCTGAAGCAGATGACCTTCTACGCCACCAGCAAGCGCTGTCTGCGGGCCTTTCTCCTGCGCTATTTCGGCGAGGACGCGCCCGACGACTGCGGCAGCTGCTCCGTCTGCGAGGGTCTGCCCTTTGAGGTGGACACCGGCCGGGGCCGTCTCTACGGCATGCCCGCCAAAGAAGCCCGGCGGGAGCGCAAGCGCCGTCAGGAGGTCATCCCCTTCACCGGCTGGGAAGCCGCCCAATACGAGAACCTGCGCACCCTCCGCGCCCTGCTGGCCGCCCACTTCCATCTGCCCGTCTACATGATCTTCTCCGACGCTTCCCTCCGGGACATGGTGCAGAAGCGCCCCAAGACCGAGGACGAATTTCTGGAGGTCTCCGGCGTGGGTCAGGCCAAGCTGGAGCGCTACGGCTCCTACTTTCTCGCCGTCCTCCGCGACGGCAAAGAACCCAACTCCCTCCTGCAGGGGTAGTACCCCTGCACCCCATACCGCGCCCATAGGGCGCGGGGCTGTTTGAGGGAAAGCAGCTTGGCCGCGGAGTTACCGCCGCTCGGCAAAGGGCCTCGCGGCTCGCGGGTCTGGTGTGATTTCCAGTTTGTTGACGAGTACAGACCGCCATTCGGCGACGGGCCTCATGGCTCGC
>CAKUCE010000236.1 GCA_934643535.1 uncultured Clostridia bacterium
AAGGCGAGTTCGGAGCGCGCCGGATCGCAGGTGAAAGCTGGCCAATTATGCTACGCGCGACATAACGAGCCCCGCCGCCAAAATGGGCAATAAGAGCCTTTTTCCCGGAGTCGCCGTGCCGCTGGCTTTCTTTTGCACACTTTTCTTTCGCCACCGAAAGAAAAGTGTGAACGCCCCATAGGGCTGCAAGCCCTGTTCCCGCGCCGGAGTCGGCGCGTCATTCCCCATCCGGGGCAAGGGGTATGCGCCTGCGGGCGCACCAAAAGGCTTTCCGCTCGCCCCCGCGCCGAAACCGACGCCTCACTCCATCGGCAATCCAGCGTGCAGCCGCTCCTCCAAAACATCCCCGTACCGCTGGATCTCCTCCCCCAGCTGCGCCGCCCGGCGCCGTACCTCCGCGTCGGAATGAAAGATTTCCGGATGGCGCCGTACCGCCAGCGCTTCCCGCAGCGCGGCCGGCACGGGACAAAACCCCCGTTCCAGCGCCCAGTCTCCGGCGGCTGTCTTTGCACTGACTCCGCCCGTTTCCAGCGTGTATAAACAGCGGGAAATGTCCAGCAGCCATCCGTAGGAATACAGACTCTCCCCCGTTCGGGAGCCGTATTCCCGTATGGAACGCAAATGCTCCTCCACGCCCCGGCGAAGCTCCTCCCAGCTGGGACGGTGCATCATGGGGCGTACATCCTCCCCAGCCAGTAAAACACCGAACTCCAGCAGTTCCACTATGGAAAAGCAGTCGAAGCGATAATTCTCCGTCACCCGCTGACCGCTGGTTCCCCAGTAAACCGCCGGTTCCGGCTTTCCCGTCAGAAAAGCGTCCAGCGAAAGCACGCCGCCTTCAAAGGAACGGTAATAAGGATTCCCCGGCTCCGCCTTCAGCAGCGTCTGCCGTAAAGGAACCAACGTCTCCCGTTGGGAAGGAGAAAGCGGCTGCCCGGTCAGGCACAGGAAATCAATGTCGCTCCATCCCAAACGAAAATCGTCCATGGTCACGGAACCGAATAAATAGAGCGACGGCTCCTGTCCTTCCAGAATTCGAAGCAATTCCCGAGTCATGACTTTGATCGCCTGTTTCATAACGATTCCTTTCTTTGCCCGGCAACAGGACATTTTCCCACGCTGCCCCGCATAGGCTGACCTCAGCAACAGGAAAGGAGCCTTTCTATGGCAGCGAGCATTATCACCTCCGTCAAAGGAGACGTTACCTATGACGGCATTCCGGATACGGTCTCCCTCATCGGCGTCCAGTTCGGAGATTCCAACGCATGGCAGCAGATGAGTCTGGTCATTCAAAACGGCGCGACCGGCCGCATCACCGCCATTGCCCTGCCGGACGACGCAGCCTATGCCCCATCCATTTCTCTGGTCAGCCTGACCGGGAAGGATAAACGGGATATTCTGCTGTCCCTCCCCACCGGCGGAAGCGGCGGCATCATCAATTATATCATCTATACTTATGACGACGGAACCTTCCGGCAAATTTTTGCCAGCGACGATTATAACGCCACCTATACTTATCAGATCCAGTATCTGGACGGCTACGCGGTCAAGGCTGCCAGCCAGCTGAACCGGCAGGAGTATTTCATCGACCTGACCGGGAAAGGCAGCGACTATCTCAATCAGCTCTACAATGCCGACGGAAGCCTGCGGGAGCCGATGGAGGGCTTTGTCAATCCGCTCAGCGGGCTTTACCCCATCGACTTTGACGGCGACGGCCAGTCTTCCCTGCTGGCCTGGCAGCGGATCGCCGGACTGTATAATGCCGATTCGCTGGGTTATTTTCTCAACACGCTGGACTGGCAGGGCGGAACCTTTGTGCTGACCGACCAGATGGTGGGCATTCTTGGCACCGAAAGCTAAAAAAGGCGGGCCTACCGGGAAAACCGGCAGCCCGTCTTTTGAATTTGGGTTTTCTTACACGCTGATGTCCCGCCGTCCCGTCAGTTTGAAGAACAGCAGCAGCGACAGTACGCTGGTGAACGTCAGCACGGTGGAATAGGCCGCCGCGTTGCCGAAGCAGTCGCGGATAACCTCGGTGTACACCGCCACCGTCAAGGTCTGGGTAGAGGCGCGGTACAGCATGATGGAGGACGAAAGCTCGCTGATGACCGTCACCCAGCTCATAATCGCGCCGGAGATCACGCCGGGCATCATCATGGGCAGGGTCACTTCCCGGAAGGAACGCAGCTCCGATGCTCCCAGCGAGACGGCCGCTTCTTCAATGGAGGGGCTGATCTGACTGATGATGGCCGTACTGGAACGGATGGTATAGGGCATCCGTCGGATGATCAGCGCAATGATGATGATCGCGGCCGTACCCGTCAGCGCCAGCGGCGGCTTGGCAAAGCCGTACAGCAGGCAGATACCCAGCACCGAGCCGGGAATAATGTAGGGCAGCATGGTCAGCGTATCCACCGTCGAAGTGATGATGGAGCGGCGACGTACCGCCAGATAGGCGATCAGCACGCCGAACACGATTACCAGTGCGATGGCGATCAGGCCGAACATGTAGGTATTGGGAATGACCCGTGGATTTTTGGAAAAGATGGTCTGGTAGTTTATCAGCGTGAATTCGCTGGTAAAGATGCCGGGCGTGGACTCCTTCAGGAAGGAGGTCACGATCACTGTCAGTTGCGGCAGTAGGGCCACCAACACCACCAGATACACGAACAGGTGGCACAGGAACCGCGGCAGCGGCCGCTGGACGCGGGGCTGCATGGGCTTCAGCGCTGACATGGAATAGGAATGCTTCCGGGCGATATAGCGCTGCAGGAAGAAAAACACCATGGTAATAGCCACGATGATCACGCACAGCGCCGCGGCAAAGTAGTTGTCGTTGCTGACCTCGCCCATGAACTGATTATACAGCACCACGGGGTAAGTGCGATAGCCCTCGCCGATGAGCATGGGCGTGCCAAAGTCGGCAAACACCCGCATGAACACCAGCAGAGAGGAAGCCAGCACCGTGGGCAGCACCAGCGGCAGAATGATGCCGGTGACTCGCTGGAAGTTGCTTGCTCCCAGGCTTTCCGCTGCTTCGTTCAGGGAATTGTCCAGATTCTGCAATGCGCCGCAGACGTACATGTACACCAGCGGGAAGGACTGCAAAGAGAAAACCAGCACGATACCGGCAAAGCCGTAGATTCCCTCGAAGGTCACACCGAACAGCCCGTTGATAAAGCGGGTAATCACGCCGTTGCGGCCCAACAGTTGAATCCACGCATAAGCGCCGATGAAGGGCGGAGACAGGTAGCTGACCACAATGCAGATGTTCAGCCACTTGCTGCCCGCGATCTGATACTGCCGGGTGATGTAGGCCATCAGGAGGCCCAGCGTGGCGCTGATGAGCGTGGCCACGATGGTTACTTTGAAGGAGTTAATCAGCGTATTGGTGTAGTATTTGCGGGTGAAGAAACGGGTGAAGTTTTCCAGCGTAAAGCTTCCGTCGCTGGGGTTGATTACGCTCTTATAGAGGATCAGCACCAGCGGATACACCACGAAGATCAGGAACAGCGCCAGCACCAGCAGCGCCAGAAACGTCCAGATGGGCGAGTGCTTCTGCTTGTTCATGGGCTCACACTCCCTCGCGGATCACGGTAGCGCGGCTTTCGCCGTCAAAGACGTTCACCTTGTCCGCGACGATCTGCAGGGACACCTTTTCGCCGTCGGGGATCAGATCGCTGCGGTCGCTGGGAACCACCACTTCGATTTCCTTTTCTTCGCCCAACGTGAGGAAATAGTGCTGGGTCATGCCCAAAAAGACGCTGGAGCGCACCGTGGCGGGAATACCGGGTTCCTCGGCGGAACGGATCAGGAATTCCTCGGGGCGCACGGCCACGCAGACCTTCCGTCCCGCGTCCGGCCGCAGGGTGGACATGGGCACCCGATAGCCGCAGCCGAAATCTAGCGTGCCGTTTTCGTTTTCCGCGTCCACGAAGTTGCTCAGGCCGATGAAGCTGGAAACAAACTCGTTGGCCGGGCGCTGGTAAATATGCTTGGGCGTGCCGATCTGTTGAATCACGCCGCCGTGCATGACGGCGATTCGGTCGGAAATGGCCAGCGCCTCTTCCTGATCGTGGGTGACGTAGACGGTCGTGATGCCCACCTGCCGCTGGATGCGCTTGATCACGTTGCGCATTTCCACGCGCAGCTTGGCATCCAGATTGGAAAGGGGCTCGTCCATCAGCAGCACCTCGGGCTGAATGACGATAGCGCGGGCCAGCGCCACGCGCTGCTGCTGTCCGCCGGAAAGCTGCGTAGGCATCCGGTCGGCATAATCGTCGATCTTCACCAGCTTGAGAATTTCATCCGCCCGCTTGTAGCGCTCGGCCTTCGGCACGTGGCGGGTTTTGAGACCGTAGGTCACATTATCCCGGACGCTCATGTGCGGAAATACGGCGTAATTCTGGAACACCATGCCCATGTTGCGGCGATTGGTGGGGATCTGGTTGATGACCTTGCCGTCCACGCGGATCTCGCCGCCCTCGATGGAGTTAAAGCCGATAATCATCCTGAGAAGGGTGGTTTTGCCGCAGCCGGAGGGGCCCAGCAGGGTAAAAAACTCGCCCGGCTGGATCTCCGCCGAAAGGCCCTGAATCACAATATTCTTGCCGTAGGCTTTGGTTACATTGTCAATTTGAATGGCGACGCCCATTTGTATCTCCCTCGTTTCAAAAATCGGGAAGCCTCACGGCTTCCCGGCAGAGTGTCAAAAAAGTGGAGGTGCAGGAGGCACTGCTGCCACTCAATCGTCGCAGGGACTACTACCGTAGTCCCTGCTCGTTTCGTGTC
>CAKUCE010000237.1 GCA_934643535.1 uncultured Clostridia bacterium
CTTTTGCACACTTTTCTTTCGCCACCGAAAGAAAAGTGTGAACGCCCCATAGGGCTGCAAGCCCTGCTCCCGCGCCGAAGTCGGCGCGTCATTCCCCACCCGGGGCAAGGGTATGCGCCTGCGGGCGCACCAAAGGGCTTTCCTCGGGGCAAACAATCGGCGCGGTTCGCACTGCCGTGCGCTCCGCTTGTTGTTTGCCTGAACTCCGGGTCGCTAACCGCCTTCGGCGGTTGTATCCACTGGATACCCGCTTCCCTTCGTTCCCCTTTGGAAACCTTCGGGCACCGAAGCTGGCGAGAAATCCATAGGGCGGCAAGTCCCATTTCGCGCCGTAGTCGGCGCGTCCATCCCCAACTGGGGGCCAGGTAAAACTTTTACCATTTTCCCGGCACTGCCGGGCACCGCATCCCCGCCTTCGCGGCCCGGGCCTCCACATAACACCCGCATAACCGGCAGGTTCCGTCGAAAAGCTCGGTGCATTCCCGGCAGACTGCTAAACGCCGCGCCTGTTTCTCCGGGGCGGCCCGAAGCTCTTCCGGCAGAGAGGCAACGTAGTCCGCGATCAGCTCCGCCAGCGCCTTTCCTTCAGGAAAGTCGCTCAATAAACAGCGGCAGGGAGGGGTCATCCCAGCGTGATCTCGGCCACGGCGCAGGCGGGCAGGCGAACGCTCACCCGGCTTCCCGTCAGCGTCAGTCCCTCCAGCGGCCGAACCTCCGCGGGCGCGGAAGCAAAGTCGTTGTACATATCCATGCTGCCGGACAGAATACGGCCCCGCACGCCCGTGGCGTCGAAATCCTTTAGCTGAATGTCCAGCTCCATTTCGTCCGTGGGGGAGGCGTTGGAGCAGGTGATGGTCAGAAGCCCTTCCTTCACCGACGCAGAGGCGCTGAGCTGGGGAACGGCGTTTTCTCCCTCGCCCGCCTGCGCGCACTGTATCTCCACTTCCGCCTGCGCCGCATCCTGATGGGCCTTGTATAGATCAAACACATGATAGGTGGGCGTTTTCACCGTGCGGTCGCCCTCGGTCAGCAGCATGGCCTGCAGCACGTTGACCGTCTGGGCCAGATTGGCCATGGACAGCCGGTCGCAGTGGCGGATGAAAATGTCCAGCGTAGCGGCCGCAACCTGTGCGTCGCGCATGGTGTTCTGCTGGTACAGGAAGCCGGGATTGGTGCCAGGCTCCACCTGGAACCATGTGCCCCATTCGTCTACGATCAGCCCGACCCGATGCTCCGGATCGTAGCGGTCCATGACGTCCAGATGGCTCTGGATCAGCTCGTCCATTTTCCGGGCCTTTTTCAGCGTCTCAAAGTACTGCGCTTCTGTAAAGCCGGTGGCGGGCAGCTTGTGGTCCCATCCGCCGGGAACGGTATAGTAGTGCATGGTCAGGCCGTCCATGAAGCGCCCGGCCACGGCCATGACCTTGTCCGTCCAGTCCGTGTCGCCCTCGTTGGGGCCGCAGGCGATGCGGTACAGCCGGTTGCCGCCGTAGTTGCGGCAGTAGGTCTGATAGCGCCGGAATTCGTCGGCATAGAACTCCGGCCGCATGTTGCCGCCGCAGCCCCAGCTTTCGTTGCCTACGCCCCAGTATTTTACCGCCCATGGTTCCCGCTGGCCATTGGCCCAGCGCTCCCGGGCTACGGTGGAATCGCCGCTGCTGGTCAGGTATTCCACCCACTCGCTCATTTCCTGTACGGTGCCGCTGCCCAGATTGGCGTTGATGTAGGGCTCGCAGCCCAACTGACGGCACAGCTCCATAAATTCATGGGTGCCAAAGGTGTTGTCCTCTACCACGCCGCCCCAATGGGTATTGACCATGCGCTTGCGGCCTTCCTTGGGGCCGATGCCGTCCCGCCAGTGGTATTCATCGGCAAAGCAGCCGCCGGGCCAGCGAAGCACGGGAATTTTTACCTCCCGCAGCGCCTCTACCGCGTCGGCGCGCATGCCGTTTACATTGCGGATCTTGCTGTTTTCGCCCACGTACAGGCCGTCATAGACGCACCGACCCAGATGCTCCGAGAAGTGCCCGAAAAGCTGCCGGCGAATGGTCCCTCTGGATTGCCTTGCGGAAACTGTCAGCTGTGCCATAGGGTCTCCTTTCTGAAATCGACGGAAAATGAAAAACGGATTTCGCATTCAGCATAGCAGATTTTCGGATTTTTGCAAGAACCTTTTTTAACTGCCCTTTCGGCGTATAAGCTTTTCTTTTTTTCGCCATCCTACCGGCGAGGTGATGTCAGCATGATGCCGAAGGAAGAACTGCTGCAGTACATCCACAAAACCGCCGATATGGGCGTGGCCGGGCTGGAGGACGTGCTGCCCAAGACGGAGAATCAGGAGCTTTTCTCCGCACTGCAAAAACAGAAGACTCAGTATGAAAAGGTTCGTCAGGAGGCCCGCAGGCTGCTGGAACGGGAGGGCGAAAGCGCCAACGACGCGGCGGCCATGGCCAAGCTGTCCGCCAATATGATGAGCGCGGGGAAGCTGCTGTTTGATTCCAGCGCGGAAAAAATCGCGGAAATGACCATTCAGGGCACCACCATGGGGGTGACCAAAACCATTCAGCACCTGCGGGATTACGACGGGGAAGACGAAAGCGCCCTCCGTCTGGGAGAGCGCCTTTTGAAAATTCAGGAGGACAACGTGGAAGAAATGAAACGGTTTCTGTAGCCTACCGCCACGTATCCTTTCCGAGGAAAAACAGCGCCAGCGCGCCCGGGCCTACGTGCGCGCCGGTGACGGGCTCGTACTTCACGGTCAGGAACCGGGCGTCCGGGCAGACCTCCCGGATCAGCCCTTCCAGTGTGTCCGCATCCTCCCGGCAGTCCGCGTGGGCAATGCCGATCAGCTGCTTTTCGTTGGGATCGAGCTTTTCCCGCAGCGCGTCCGCCAGATGGCGGATGGCTTTCTTCCGGCCGCGCACCTTGCCCGTTACGATGATGCGGCCCAGCTCGTCCGATTCCAGAATGGGCTTGATCTGCAGCATGGAGCCTACCACCGCCGTTACGCGGCTGACCCGCCCGCCCCGCTGCAGGTGCATCAGGTCGTCCACGGTAAACACCTGCTGCATGCGGCTGCGATAGTTGCGCAGCATGGCCAGCACTTCGTCCATGGAAGCGCCCGCCCTGCGCATCCGGGCCGCCTCCAGCACCAGCAGGCCCTCGCCCAGCGACGCGCCGCGGGTATCAAACGTCTCGATGCGGGCCGAAGGAACTTCCTCCCGCACCCGCCTGGCCGCCGCTTCCGACGCACCGTAGGCGCCGCTGATGCCGGAGGACATGCCGATATACAAAACGTCGCCCTGCGCCGCGCAGCGGGTCATGGTTTCATAATAGGTTTCCTGCGCCACCATGGAGGTGGTGGCCCGGACGCCGGAGCGCAGCTTGTTGTAATAATCCCGGTCGTCAAAATTTTCGGTCTCCATGCAGGTATATTCCCTGCCGTCGAGAATATAGGCAAAGGGCACCCTGACCAGCGCCCATTCCTCGCAAACCGGCACGGGCAGGTTGGCGGATGTGTCCGTAATGATCGAATAGCTCATGTGCATGCGCACCTCCCATCAGAAGTCGAACTTATCATAGCCCCGGAGGCAGGGTAGAGCAAGGAACAAACCGGGGGAATGCACTCTCTGGGCCATAGAGCCGCAAAGCCTTGATTTTTCTGGCACTCTACGAATTGTAGAGTGCCTTTTTTCGAACTCTACAATCTGGTTTTGCATCGTAGAGCGATCCTATCGGATCGTAGGTTGCGCAGGGTGCCGGAGGCGTGCTACCATAAGCCTGCAACAAGCCGCCGATGGGCGGCGAAAAGGAGTGAACCCTTTCATGGCAGACTACATTCTCAGCTGCTGTTCCACGGCCGATCTGACCAGGGAGCATTTCGAATCCCGCGATATTCGCTATATCTGCTTCCACTTCATGCTGGATGGCGTGGACTACCCGGACGACCTGGGCGTGTCCGTGCCGTTTGACGAGTTTTACCGCCGCATGGCGGAGGGCTCCGACACCCGTACCAGTCAGGTGAACGTGTCCGAATACGTAGAGTATTTCACCCCCTTTCTGGAGGCGGGCAAGGATGTGCTTCACGTCAGCCTGTCCGGCGGCCTCAGCGGCACGGTGAACGCCGCCCGCAACGCCGCCAGCATTCTGGGCGAGCGCTTCCCCGAGCGGAAGATCTATGTGGTGGATTCGCTGGGCGCGTCTTCCGGCTACGGCCTTCTGATGGACAAAGCCGCCGACCTGCGGGACGACGGCATGAGCATCGACGAGCTGCACGACTGGCTGGAAGCCCACAAGCTGGATGTTCACCACTGGTTCTTCTCCACCGACCTGACCTTCTACATCAAGGGCGGCCGCGTGTCCAGGACGGCGGGCTTCATCGGCACCATTCTGGGCATTTGCCCGCTGCTGAACATGGACGACAAGGGCCGTCTGATCCCCCGGGAAAAGATCCGCACCAAGAAGCGGGTCATCCGGGAGATCGTGGACAAGATGGAGCAGTTTGCCGAGGGCGGTCTGGACTACAGCGGCAAGTGCTACATCAGCGAATCCGCCTGCATGGAGGACGCCAAAGCCGTCGCCGCGCTGGTGGAAGCCCGTTTCCCCCATCTGAACGGCAAGGTGGAGATCAACAGCATCGGCACCACCATCGGCAGCCACACCGGCCCCGGCACCGTAGCCCTCTTCTTCTTCGGCACCCCCCGCAGGGATTGAATCCCTGCACCACGGACTGCGCGCCATAGGCGCGCAGGGGCGTAGAGGGATATGCAGCTTGGCCGGGGTTTTAC
>CAKUCE010000238.1 GCA_934643535.1 uncultured Clostridia bacterium
GGGGGCATGTCCCCTGCCCGCTGAAAAGGAGGAAATCATTTCATGAAAGCAGCGGTATTTTACGGAAAAGGCGACATTCGGGTGGACGAGCACTATCCCATGCCGGCGGTGGGGCCGGAGTCGGTGCTGATTCAGGTCAAAGCCTGCGGCGTATGCGGCACGGACGTACACATTTACGGCGGCGCACAGGGCGCGACGGAATGCAATCCGCCGGTGATTCTGGGGCACGAATTCAGCGGCGTGGTCACGCAGGTGGGCAGCGCCGTCACCCGGGTCAAAGTGGGCGACCACGTGACCGTGAACCCCAACATCTCCTGCGACGCATGCGACCAGTGCCGCCGGGGCAATCCCCATTTCTGCGATTCCATGGCCGCCACCGGCGTGAACTATGACGGCGGCTTTGCCGAATACTGCGCCGTGCTGGAACGGCAGGTGTTCAAGGTGCCGGACAGCGTGCCCTTTGAGGAAGCGGCCATGTGCGAACCGGTGGCCTGCGCCCTGCACGGCATCGATCTTTGCGGCATCAAGCCCGGCGACACGGTGATGGTCATCGGCGGCGGCACCATCGGCATGATGATGCTGCAGTTGGCCCGGATCAGCGGCGCGGTGCGCGTTGTGATGCTGGAGCCTAACGAAAAGCGCTTTGATCTGGCCCGGAAGCTGGGGGCCGATCTGGTGCTGAACCCCTTGAAGGACGACGTGAAGGCGGAGCTTGCCCGGAACGGCTTTGACGACATCCGTGTGACCATCGAATGCGTAGGCCGGCCCGAAACGGTGCAGTACGCCATCGAATACGCCGGCAAGGCCGCCACGGCCATGATCTTCGGCCTGACCGAGCCAGATTGTGCCATTCCCTACTATCCCTTCCAGGCCTTCAAGAAGGAACTGACCATCAAGACCTCTTATGTGAACCCGGATACCCAGGGGCGGGCGGCGGCGATCATCGCCTCCGGACGGCTGAACCTGCACGACCTCATCAGCGACCGGGTCGCCCTGAGCGACATCGGTACGGCCTTCCTGCCCGGCCCCCGCAACGGCAAGACGGTCATTTTGCCCTGAGTCTCTCCATTTTGTTTCTCTATTTCAGATTCAGACACTACTCGGACTTCGGGCTGTCCTCGGTGCTGCGCACTTTTCAGGGTGCGGCATTGCCTTATATTTTACAAACATTTTGCCTTAGTACGATAGCTCTCTTTCGGTTTCTCTGGTAAAGAAAAGATGGGCACTGAAAACACAGCTAAGAAAAGAGGCATGGACATGGCTTACAAAACCGTTGTGGTCGATTACGCGCCAAAGGCAAAGATCATGGCTGCTGAGGTAGAAGATACGGCGAATGAAATGGAACGGGACGGTTGGGAATTGGTAACATTCGCCATCACCGGTTCCGCCAAAGGCATTCTGGTTTTTCATCAACCGGACGAGAATCTGGAGGAATAACCGCTCGGGGGCTGGGAAAGCTCTCACAATGAACAGTCAAACGCCAACATCCTCTTCGGCAAACCGTTTTCTGATTATGAGCGGGAGCCGAAGGGGCTTTTGCCTGTTTCCGAATCCGGCATGGACGCATCAAATGCCGCATCTTCCCTTCCCATTGGACTTTTTGGATGATGGAAAAGAAAATGCTGCCCTAGCATTGCCGCCTTTTGGGTCTGCTTGAAAAGGCCGGAACATTCTGCTATGATAAAACCAACGCCTGTACAGAAGGAGGGTTTGGCCTATGAAAGAGAATCGGAAGCTGCTGAAAGAAGTGCTGAAGGACATCCGCCGGGATATGACGGACGAGGAAGTGCTGGCGCTTTTGGCGGACAGCCGGGTCTCCGTCAATCCATCGGAAGAAAAAGGGAAGGATACGCTGGGACAGCGCGCCGCAGATGCTATCGCCCGTTTTGCGGGAAGCTGGGCTTTCATCTTTTCGTTCACCGGCGGCTTAGTGCTATGGATGGTAGTCAACGCCGTGCTGGCCAGCAGAGCTTTTGACCCGTATCCCTTCATTCTGTTGAATCTGGTGCTGTCCTGCGTCGCGGCCATTCAGGCGCCGCTGATCATGATGAGTCAGAACCGGCAGGAAGAAAAAGACCGCCGCAGAGCGGAAAACGACTATAAAGTCAATCTGAAAACCGAAATTATGATCGAAGATCTCTATGATAAGATCAATGCCATTTTGGCCAGACAAACCGCACTGGAAAAGCAGCTGCTTGCCCAGAACCCTGAAAATAACGAAACTAAGGCAAAGAATGAACCGGCATAGCAGGGCGGCGGCAAACCGGCCCCTTTTAAGGCAAAGACGCGCCAAAGAAAGAAAACCAAGCGCCTGCTGAACCGGAACTCTCCTTTCGGACACTCTAAAACCGCCGCCATGGACGAAAAATGCGTCCGGGCGGCGGTTTCTTCTTTCTTCTTTTTTCTCTTTTCTTCTCTTTTTCAGCCCTGCAGCATTTGCTGATAGGTGGGCATAGGCCAGTAATCGGCGCCTACCATGGTTTCCAGCAGGTCTCCGGCGGCGCGAAGCTCCGCCATGGCGGGCACGATCCGATCCCGGGTCGCCTGCGCCTTTTCCAGCGTGTCCTGAAGGGGCGCGATCTCGTTCAGGGCGCTTTGCAGGCTGTCGCAGCCCTTCGTCAGCCGGTCCATCTGCCGCTGAATATCGGTCAGAAGCCGGGTCTCGGTTTCCAAAGGCAGCGCGGGACAGATTTGCTTTTTCTGGGCGGCTTCCTGCGCCACCGCGCCGGAATAGGCAATGGCGGCGGGCAGGATCATCCTCCGGGCAATATCCAGCATGCTCAGGGCCTCGATGTCGATGACCTTGACATAATTTTCCAGCTTGATCTCGTAGCGGCTGTGAACCTCCTGCGCACTGAAGACCTTCTGCCGCTCAAACAGATCCAGATTTTTCTGGTGGATGTAATAGGGCAGCGCGTCCACCGTGCTGGAAAGATTCAGAAGGCCCCGGCGGGCGGCTTCTTCCACCCAGGATGCATCGTAGCCGTTGCCGTTGAAGATGATGCGCATGTGCTCCCGCAGGGTGCGGCGGATCAGCTCGTCCACGGCGGATGTGAAGTTCTCCGCCTTTTCCAGCTCGTCGGCCATATGCATCAGGGTATCGGCGATGATGGTGTTCAGCACCACATTGGGGCCGGACACGCTCTGGCTGCTGCCCAACGAACGGAACTCGAACTTGTTGCCCGTAAAAGCGAAGGGCGACGTGCGGTTGCGGTCGGTGGAATCCTTGGGGAACTTGGGCAGGATGTGTACGCCCAGCCGCATCTGATCCCGCTGATGGCTCTCATATTTGGAGGCGTTGACGATGGATTCGATGATTTCGTTGAGCTCGTCGCCCAGAAACACGGAAATAATAGCCGGCGGGGCTTCGTTGGCGCCCAGACGGTGATCGTTGCCCGCGTAGGCCACCGTGACCCGAAGAAGATCCTGATAATCGTCCACCGCCGCCAGAATGGCGGACAGGAACAGCAAAAACTGCGCGTTCTCGCTGGGAGTATCGCCGGGCTCCAGCAGATTCACGCCCGTATCGGTGGAGAGGGAATAGTTGTTGTGCTTGCCGCTGCCGTTGACCCCTCCGAAGGGTTTCTCGTGCAGAAGGCACACCATGCCGTGGCGGTCGGCCACCTTCTTCATGATCTCCATGGTGAGCTGGTTATGGTCGGCGGCAATATTCACCGTGCTGAAAATGGGAGCCAGCTCATGCTGAGAGGGAGCGACTTCGTTATGCTCGGTCTTAACCAGCACGCCCAGCTTCCACAGTTCCTCGTCCAGCTCCCGCATGAAGGCGTGAACCCGCGGCTTGATCGCGCCGAAGAAATGATCGTCCAATTCCTGTCCCTTGGGCGGCTTGGCTCCATACAGGGTGCGGCCGGTAACGATCAGATCGGGCCGCTTGAGATACAGCGCCTTATCAATCAGAAAATACTCCTGCTCCGTGCCCACGGTGGGATATACCCGCACGGCGGTCTGATTGCCAAACAGGCGCAGGATGCGAAGGGCCTGCTTATTGAGCGCCTGCATGGAGCGCAGCAGCGGCGTTTTCTTGTCCAGCGCCTGCCCGCCGTAGGAGCAGTAGGCCGTAGGAATGTAGAGCGTCTCGTCTTTCACAAAGGCATAGCTGGTGGGATCCCACGTGGTATAGCCGCGGGCCTCAAAGGTGGCCCGCAGGCCGCCCGAAGGGAACGAGCTGGCGTCCGTTTCGCCGCAGACCAGTTCCTTGCCCCGGAACTCGCACAGCACCTTGCCGTTTTTCGGCGTTCCAATAAAGGAATCATGCTTTTCAGCGGTCACGCCGGTCATGGGCTGGAACCAGTGCGTATAGTGGGTCGCGCCTTTTTCCAGCGCCCAGTCCTTCATGGCGTTGGCAATCACGCCCGCCAGGCTGGGATCCAGCGAGCGGCCTTCTTCAATGGTCCGCCGGAGCGCTTGATAGGTTTCCTTGGGCAGGCGGTTCTGCATCACGGAATCGTCAAAGCAGTTTTCGCCGAAAATCACGCTGGGATTCTCCATCCGTTGCTTCCTCCTTGGAATGCTCATCTTAAAAAGCATAACACAATTCCCGTTGGGAGACAATAAATACTTTGGCAAATTGACGGTTGATCGTGTAGGACTACAATACATCTTGGACAATCGAAAAAAGATATGAGAGATAGGGTCTCATGAGTTAAAGTTAAGTTGTCACACCAACTTTACGAAAGGAGACCATATCCCTCATGAGCAAGAGTATAACACAAGACATGGCGTATCGGCAATCGCTGATG
>CAKUCE010000239.1 GCA_934643535.1 uncultured Clostridia bacterium
GTAACGGGTAGCCAGCCCGCCGCCCCTACTTGCGCCGCAGCGCTTTCAGCTTGGACTCGGAAGGGTTCTTTCACCCGGACCGCCCGCGGGCTTTTCAGCTGCCGCCCGCTCTCTTTGGGCGCGGTTTCCGGGGTACTTTGCTTCCTCAACGCTTTCCATCATATAAAAAGACAAGGGTACTCAACGCTTTCGCGTGTCAGGCGCCCTTGCCTTGATGGAAAGTATACAACGGGTCGTTTTTTCCGTCAATGGGACAGATTGTTTTTTTGCTGTTTTACAAAAGCGGCTTCATTTCGACCAACCGATACCCTTCCGCTTCCGCCGGGTCGTGGGTGACCAGTACCACGGTTTTGTTTCGGGTATACTCCCCCACCGCGTCCTGTACAGCCTTTTTGGTGTCCGCGTCCAGACCCTTATAGGGCTCGTCCAGAAACAGCACGTCGAACGCCGCCAGCAGCGCCCGGGCAATCGCGGCCCGCCGCTTCATGCCGCCGCTGAATTCCCGCACGGGCCGGGAAAGGCTTTCCTTCTCCAGCCCCAGCCGAAGAAGCAATGTTTCCGTTTCTTCCGGCAGGCTGCCGCATACGAAGCGAATGTTTTCCGCTGCCGTCAGGTGTTCCAGCAGCCGATCCTCCTGAAAAACAGCGCTCATGCGCAAGCCTTCCAGCCCCGTGATGCTGCCGCCGTCCGGGCGTTCCAAGCCCATCAGGAGCCGCAGCAGCGTGGTTTTTCCGCAGCCGGAAGGGCCCATCAGGCAAAGATGCTCCCCCGCTTCCACGCGCAGCGAGAAATCCCGCAGCACCGGCTTGCCGTCGTAGGCCTTGCTCAGCCGCTCCATGGCAATCATGCGCAAAGCCTCCTTTCGACCAGCTCCGTCAGCAGGGACAATAGCTTTTCACAGCCCACGCTCAGCAGCACAATGGTCAGCGTCCAGCAGAACAGATCAGGCGTTTCCAGATAGACCTTGGCCTGATAGAGCTTTTCGCCGATGGAGCCGGATGGCATGCCGATGACCTCCGCCGCCACGCCGCTTTTCCAGCACAGGCCGATGGCGATATTCATGCCGGAACGCAGGTACGGCATGGCTGAAGGCAGATAAACGCCCCTTAGCCGCCGGGCAAAGGGAACCCGGAACAGTCTGGCCATTTCCAGAAGCTGAGGGTCGGTGTGGCACAGGCCGGTCAGCGTATTCTGATACAGCACCGGGAAGGCAATCATCAGGCTGATGAGGATGGACAGGTTCCGGCTGGGCACCCACAGAAGCGCCAGGATCACAAAGGAGGCCACAGGGATGGCCTTCACAGTGGCGGTCAGGGGGCTGAGCAGCTGCCGCACCCAGCGGTGACGGTAGCTGAGCACCGCCAGCACCAGCGCCAGCGCCAGACTCATAAAGAAGCCCAGCAGAATATGCCCCAGCGAAAAGCCCACCGATTGCCAGAACTGGGGCTGCCACAGGAGCTGAAAAAAGCGCCGGATCGCCTGAAGCGGCGATACCAGCAGAATCGGTTCATCCACCCATCGGGCGGCAGCTTCCCAGCAAAGCAGCCAGAAAGCCGCCGCCCAAAGGGGGACGGAGCGCTTTTTCTTAGCGCTGGAAGTAGAAGGCGTCATCCGGCAAAGCGCCGCCCACGGACTGAGGATTCTGGTCAAAGAGCACCTTCAGATAACCGGAAAGCTGCTCCTTCATTTCCGCCCCTTCGATAAACACGATCTGGCAATAGGGCAGAGCCTTCTGAGCCACGGCCTCGGGCACGATGTCAAAGGCGGCGATCAGCTTGGCGGCGTCCTCCACGTTGGCGTTCACATATTCCACGGAAGCCTTGTAACCATCCAAAAATTTGCTGACTTCTTCAGGATGCTCGGCTACATAGTCGGTACGGGCAATGACGATGCCGGTCAGCATGGCGCTCGGCTCGTCGCTGCCTTCCTGCAGCTTGGCCCATTCGGCGGTCAGATCCAGCGCCACATGGACGCTTTCCTGCTTCATCTGGGCGGTGGTCACGAAGGGCTGGGGCAGCACGGCCACGGAGCCTTCGTTGCTCAGAAGCGCGGCCAGACATTCGGCGTGCTCGGACTTGTATTCCACGGTCACGTCCTTTTCAGGGTCGAGGCCGTTGCCCTCCAGCAGGTAGTTCAGCGCGTACTCGGGGGTAGCGCCCTTGCCGCTGGAATAGATGGTGCGGCCCCGCAGATCCTCAAAGGACTGGACGGTCTGCTCGCCGTTTTCCACCACGTAGAGAATGCCCAGCGTGTTGATCGCCAGCACCTGCACCTTGCCCTGCGTGTTGTTGTACAGCACGGAACCCAGATTGGCGGGCACGGCGGCGATATCGATCTCGCCCTTCACCAGCTTGGGGGTGATCTCGTCGATGGCGGAAGCAATGCTGAAATCATAGCTGGCGGCTTCATCGGTCATCAGCTTGCTCAGGCCCATAGCAGTGGGGCCCTTCATGGCCATCACCCGGGGCAGGACTTCGGTTCCCTCGGCGAAAGAAACGGCGCACACAGACAGCGCCATGCAGGCTACCAGCAAAACGGAAAGCAGCTTTTTCAAAGCGTTCATATCAGATATTTCCTCCTGTCAGATCAGATTCATTGGTCGAATTGGACTTGGACTGCACCAGAGCGCTCTTGACCTGTACGCCGGGCAGGTTGCCCAGCTTTCCGGTCATGGCCCCTAGCTGATTATTGGTGCCCCGGACGATCAGGCAGATCACGGACTGTCCCCGGGATGGGCTGGGCACGCCCATGCGGCCCTCGATCATGGCCGCAAAGGAGGACAGAATTTCGTTGACCCTGGGCACCGACTGCCGGTCCTCGATCACGATGCCCACGAAGCCCAGACGTTCCTCCGCCATCCGGCACGCCCCCTTTTTCTCAAAAAGATTGATGAAATACAAAAACCGTCAGACGCATACCTGCGCCTACGGCCCTTTTCGTTGATTCTGCATAGAACTTCCCCTCCCTCTTCTTGGACGTTGACGCATCCCCGTCCGCAAATTAAGAATGATGTGACTGCGGCTGGCCCTCACGTTTCCGCTCCGGTTTGCCGCCGTATTCAGTATACCCCTTTTTCGACAAAATGAAAAGCCCGGACGAAAAAACGTCAAGGCTTTTCAAAAATGTTTTTTTCAACCGACTCCTTCCCCCGGGCCGCACAGCACCAGAATCGCGCCGTCTGTCGCGCGGACGGTCACCTGATAAGTATCCAGTTTGTTGATCGGTGAACGAAAAAAGAATTGCCAGTACGGCACGGACATATACTCCTGTTCATGAACGATGCCATATTCCACCGTTCGAAACCGGGCCAGCGTTGCGTCCGTTTCGCCATAGGCGTACTCCATATTTTCAATGGCGATGGCCAGCGCCTTTTCCAGCGCCATATCCCCTTGCCGGGGCTCGTCGAAGCAGGAGCCCCGGGCCTTCAGTCCCTCGAAATACAGCGTGTTTTCCGCGCCCTGCGCTTCCAGAAGGAGTCCGCCCTGCGTCAGTCTGGGCTTTCGGCCCAGAGGCTGAGGAAGATAGCCCGTCACGATCCAGCCGCGGATTTTCGTTTTCTCCCCTTTGTCGTAAAAGGTCACATAGGCCATCTGATAGGTTTTCAGCCAGTCGTCGTCCTCCGGCAGGCCCTGCTCGGGAGGATCCAGCAGCCGGTACTCCTCGTCTTCATTCAAAGAGGCAATACACTCCAGCTGAGCCGAAAACACGGGCGTTTCCACCGACACATAATCCGCCAGCGCCGGCGTACAGCACAGGCTCAGCCATAGGGCCAGCGCCATCAATCTGCGAAAAGGCTTCATCGGTTTTCTTTTTTCTCCTCTCTCCTGTTTCCTTTCCCGGATAAAACGAAAGAAGGATGGCATTTTCATCCATCCTTCCGTAGTTTTTCTTTTTGTTATGGCAGCTTCTCCACAGCCACGTCATAGGCGATCTTCAGCTGAGGGTCGTTCATATCGCCGATGTCGTACATGACGTCCTTGTTTTCCTCGGGCATTTCAGCGGTCACGTCCGGCGTGATGCCCTTGTGATGCACCTCGTTGCCATTGGGCGTGAAATACTGAGCCACGGTAAGCTGCATGCCGGCGCCCCGGGTGCCCACGGGCAGCACGTACTGCACCACGCCCTTGCCGTAAGTGGTCACGCCTACGATCGTGGCCCGACCGTAGTCCTGCAGGCAGCCGGAAAGGATCTCGCTGGCAGAAGCGGAATTTTCATTCACCAGCACCACCAGCGGAATGTCGTTCTTGCCCTGATGCAGTTGATAGGTCTCCTCGCTGCCGTCCCGGTAGCGCAGGGAAGCCACCGTACCGTCCTCCAGGAACAGATCGGCCACCTTCACCGCGTCGTCCACCCAGCCGCCGGGATTATCCCGCAGGTCGATGAGCAGCACCTTCGCGCCCTCGTCCAGCAGCCTGTTCATATGCTCCTTGAACGCCGTGGAACAGTCGCCGCTGAATTCATACAGGGAAATATAACCCACGCTGTTTTCCAGCATACAGGAGTTGACGTAATTCACATGCACCTGCGCCCGGTTGATGACGAAATCCAGCAGCTGACCGTCCCGAAGCACCTGCACGTTAACGGGCTTGCCCACCTCGCCCCGCATGATGTCCACCGCATCCTGCAGATTGGTGGCGGTCACATCCAGATCCTCGACCTTGGAAAGAATATCGCCCTTACGCAGACCGGCCTCCAACGCCGGGCTGTCCAGAAAGACCCGGGTGACGGTGCAGATGCCGGTCTGATAATTGGCCATG
>CAKUCE010000240.1 GCA_934643535.1 uncultured Clostridia bacterium
GATAATGGGCTTCCATCTTGAAAACGGGATGATCGTCCGGCAGGTCGCGAGCGTCGCCCTGCACCCGCGCACCGATGGCGGGACCGGCGGCCAGACCCTCCAGACAGCCGTCATGATAGGGGCACACGCCGTGGGGGATGGGATCGTCGGGATGGGGCCGGAGCAGCATGTGGCCCACCTCCGGGTGCAGCAGGCCGTGAACGGTTTTGCCCTCCACCACCACGCCGCCGCCGATGCCGGTGCCCACGGTGATGTAGACCGCGCTGCGGCAGCCCCTGGCGGCGCCCATTTCCAGCTCGGCCAGCGCGGCGGCGTTCACATCGGTGTCAATGGCGGCGGGAATATTCCGGCCATGCAGAAGCTCCGGCAGCAGAGGATAATTCTTCCATTTCAGCTTGGGGGTGGAAGTGATATAGCCGTAGGTGGGGGAATCCGGGTTCGGGTCCAGCGGGCCGAAGCTGCCTACGCCCAGCGCGCCGATGTTCCAGCGTTCAAAAAATTGCTGCATGGGCGGCATGGTCACAGCAGGCTCCTCGGTGGGGATGGTCATTCGTTCCAGTTCCTTGCCGTTCTCGTCAAAGGCGGCCAGCACCATTTTGGTGCCGCCGGCTTCCAGTGCGCCAATCGTCATAAGCGTTCCTTCTTTCATGGTGATCATCGGGAAGCAATCTAAAAGTTCTCGTCCATGATTGTATCCTAACCGGGGCGTTTTGGCAAGGTGCGGCGCAGGACAATATTGCCCCGGGGGACGGTTTGCGCTACAATGAAGGGGAGCGGCGCGTTTCAGCGTCCGCCGGAAGGATGGAATCGGAATGAACTTTACCCCTGAACAGCAAAGCGCGATCGACGCGAAAAACCGGGAGCTGCTGGTATCCGCTGCGGCGGGCAGCGGCAAGACCGCCGTGCTGGTGCGGCGCATCCTTCACCTGATCCGGGACGAAGGCTATTCCATCGACCGGATGCTGGTGGTGACCTATACCCGCGCCGCCGCCGCCGAGCTGCGCGACCGGCTGGAGACCGCCATGCGGGACGCGGCGCTGAACGATCCCGCCATGGCCCGTCAGGCGGAGCTGGTGGGGCAGTCCCAGATCTCCACCATTCATTCCTACTGCCAGAAGGTCATCCGGGAGCATTTCCGTTTCTGTCAGATTGACCCTCAGTTCCGGCTGGGAGACGAGCGCACGCTGCAAAGCCTGTACCGGGACGCGATGGAGGAAACGCTGGACGCGCTTTACACCCGGGCCAAGGCCGAGGAAGATCTGGCGTCGCTTCTGCGCAAGCTGCCGGAAAAGCAGCTGACGCAGGTGATGGAACAGGTATACGCCTTTCTTTTGTCCCGGCCCGATCCGCTGGGCTGGCTGAAGGAGCAGACGGAAAAAACTTGGTCGCTGGAAAAGCTGGAGGATGATCCGCTGGCGCAGGTCTTTCTTCGGGAAGGGGCGCTGATGCTGGAGGGCGTGATGCGGGTTTGGGAGGAAAGCCGCCGCCTGTCGGAGGAAAGCTGCTTTCCCGAGGGGCTGAACCGGACCATCGAGGCCGATCTGGACACGCTGAATACCCTGTCGGAACGAATGCGGGAGGGCTTTTCCTCCATGGTGACCGGGTTGCAGCAGTGCCGCTTTGTCACCATCGCCCGGGTCAAGCCTGTCACCGGGGACGAGGTGCGCATCGTCGATCGGTACAAGGCCCTGCGTCAGAGCTACAAGGACAGCATTCAATCCCTGAAGGAGCTTCTGCCCATCCGGCTGGAAACGGCGGTAGACGATATGAACGCCATGGTCCCGGCCCTGCGGGGGCTGTACCGGGCCATGGAGACCTTTCATCAGACCTATCAGCAAAAAAAAACCGACGCTTCCACGCTGGATTTCAACGATCTGGAGCATTTCACGCTTGGCGTGCTCAGCGATTCGGAGCTGAAAAAGCTGGAATCCGCCCGGTTTGACGCGGTATTTGTGGATGAATATCAGGATGTGAGCGCCATTCAGGAGAGCATCCTCAACGGCCTGAAGCGTCTGCCCGCGGAGGATGAAAAACTTCCTCAGCTCTATTTCTATGTCGGCGACGTGAAGCAGAGCATCTACCGCTTCCGTCAGGCGGAGCCGGGGCTGTTTTTGCACAAGCTGGAGACTTTTTCCACAGAGGAAAGCGCCGAAAAGCGGAAGATCATCCTCAACCGGAACTTCCGCAGCCGGGAGGGCGTGCTGGACGCGGTGAACCGTACCTTCCTGCACGTGATGGACCGCCGGGTGACGGAGATCGACTACGACCGCAGCGCCATGCTCTATCCCGGTCTGCCGTCGGAGAACGATCCCATTACCGAGCTGCATCTGTGCCAGATCGGCAAAACCAAAGAGGCGCCCAAAACCGAGGCCGAATGGATTGCCCGGGATATTCTGGACACGGTGGGCAGGCCCGTCCCCGGCAGCGAGGGCAGCGTGCTGCATTACCGGGACATCGCCATTCTGCTGCCCGTCAGCAAGGGCGTGGCCGATCAGGTGGAAGCGGTGCTGAACGCCCATCAGATTCCCGTGTATTCCGACGCGGGGCAAAGTCCGCTGGCAGGGGAGGAATCCATTCAGGCGGTGCAGCTGCTCATGCTGCTGGATAATCCCCGGAACGACACGGCGCTGCTTTCCGTGATGCGCAGCCCGCTGTTTGATTTCGGCGAACAGGAGCTGGCCCATATCCGTCTGAATTTTCCCGACGCACCCGGCTTCTACGACGCGGTGCAGGGAACGGCTGACCTGCAGGGGGACGCTCTGCAGGAGCGCTGCCGGACCCTGCTGGCCCGGCTGGAAGAAGAACGATTCCTGTTCCGGCATATGAGCCCGCAGGAATATCTGTGGGATGCGCTGATGCGCACGGGTCTGTACGCTCACTACGGCGCTCAGCCCGGAGGGCGGCTTCGTCAGGCAAACCTCCGGATGCTGTGCCTGAAGCTGGAAGAATACTTCCAGCTCCATCAGGAGGGCCTCAGCGGATTTCTGGATTCCATTCGGGAGAGGGAGGTGGGCGACGGCAGCTCGCCTACGGTGGTCAACCCGTGGGAGGACGTGGTTCGGATCATGACCATCCACAAATCCAAGGGACTGGAATTTCCCACCGTCTATGTGATGGGTCTGGGCACCGGCCTGAGCCGCCGCCGGCAGACAAAAACCGTCAGCCTGCACGACCGGCTGGGAATTTCCCTCCTGTACATGAACGAGGAAAAGCGCACAAAGCGGCAAACCCTTATGCAGAGCGGGATTCAGCTCTGCCTCGGCGCAGAGGAACGGGCCGAAAAAGCCCGTCTTCTGTACGTGGCGATGACACGGCCGAAAAATCGTTTAGTGATGATTGGTTCGTCCACAGGCGAAAAAAACGCCTTAGAATCGACACTGGAAAACGTGCTTCGCAAACCCTTTGAAATCAACGATTTGGCGGCTGTCCGTTCCGCGTCCGTCTACCTGGATTGGCTGATCCAGTCGGTCAAACCATGGGACGAGCTGAACCAGCAGGTAGGAGACGGGTTTTCCACATCATTCTTATGGGAAACCTGTGGTCAACCAGAGCTTTTCGACAATTCCACAGGTTTTCCACATAAATCGGCCCCTTGGAGGGTGGTTTTCCACATCCCTGCGGAAAAGACTCCACAGGATATGGAAAGAGAAGAAAATTCTTCAGCAAAAATGCCCGATCTGGAAAAATTGTGGCCTTCTCGGGAGGATGCACAGCTGCCCAGTCTGGGCGACCCCCTTTCTCCTCTGCCGGAATATGAACATTTGCCCTTAAAGCTGGGCGTGACCGCGCTGTGCCGCGCCATGGAGCAGGGCCAGCCCCGTTCCGCAGACGAACAAGAGATCGAGACAGCCGAAAGCAAGCGAATTCCTCTGACCGTACAGCGACCCAGGCTGCTGAGCGCCATCGCGCAGGAACCGGCATTCCTCACGACCCCTGTGGAAAACGCCGGGGCGCTGCGGGGCACGCTGACCCACAAGCTGCTGGGGCTTCTGCCGCTGGACGGAGTGCGTTCTCACTGCGGCGGGCTGCATGCCTATATAAAGGAAGAAACAGCCTTGCTGGTGGCGCGCGGCGTGCTGACGGCGGACGAAGCGGCGCTGATCCCTCTTGCTCATGTGGAAAAGTTTTTCCTTTCGCCGCTGGGACAGAGAATGCTCCGTTCACAGACCGTTTGCCGGGAGTGGAATTTCAACCTGCACATTACTCAGCCCTTTGACACCATCGTGCAGGGCGTGATCGACCTGTGTTTCCTGGAAGACGGCAGCTGGGTGCTGGCGGATTACAAAACCGATCATGTGGAAAACGTGGAGGAACTGATCCCCCGTTATCGCCGTCAGCTATCCCTGTATCGCCGCGCCCTTGAAACGGCCACCCCCTACCCGGTGCGGGAATGTGCGCTGTATTCTCTTCGACTGGATCAGGCAGCGCTCGTGCCGGAAGGTTAAAATATGACAAAAATATTTCACTCTCGTGCATGAAAACCAGATTCCCGTTCGTTTCATTGTTGGGAAAATGAATATTGGGTATTGATTTAATTGGGTTTTGACGGTATAATCCCATTGGAACTGTGATGGAAATTCATCACCGTTTCTTCAAAAGATTGTAACATTTCAGAACCGCCCAATGAAAGGTGTGGATAAAATGAAGCAATACCGCAGTGAATTCCGCAAAGGGGGAGCGTCTGCCGCGAAGCGTCTGGCGCTGGCACTGATCCTGATCGCCGCCTGTGCGCTGATGACTGCCTGCTATA
>CAKUCE010000241.1 GCA_934643535.1 uncultured Clostridia bacterium
TTCCTTGAATTCTTTGCTGTAATGCTTCATTGCGATTCCCTCCATCTCTGTTCTTTCAGTTTAACAGATTTTTGGGATTTTGCGACTGCACTTACAGGGTACTACTCCAAAAAGAGGGATAATTTCTATAAACTATTTTACGATTTGCGGAATGAAAGCAAAAAATAGTGAGCCGTATCTCCCGTTACAATCAGCAAAAACTCAATCTCGCTAAGAATAAAAGTAGAGAGGCATGAAATCAAACTGTTATTGCAATATAGATGGAAGGAGATATAATGGTAGCGTAAATAGGTATGTCTCGATGGCATATCACTCTCAAAAAAAACTATTGTTATGGGAATTACAGATTAAGTGGTTTTTCGAAAGTACCCGCCACACCAAGGGCAATCAACCGTAAAGGGTTGGTCGCTTTTTGCTTTAGATGAGGCACCCTATGCGCGAAAACCGGATAGCCGGTAAGCAATCAGAAAATGCAGAATACGGTCCTCCGCTGTCCCCATCGAACAGCTCAATCAGTCCTTCCAGCTGGTTCAAATGACGTCGTCAGTCCTCAACATCTGCGGCGAGGTTTCAGATAAAATCGACTCGTCTTCCACCAAGATTTTTAAGTCTGTCGTGGGCGGCGATATCGTGCAGGCATGGATTTTTTCTCTTTCCAAAGACGCACAAAGTTCTTCATCAACTGCAACAACTTCCCAAAAACAACCGACACATCTGACGATTTCCTGCGTCGTTGTACATTCATCCGGTTCCCGCTCAAGTTCGTTATCGGCGAGGATCCGAAGCGTCCGAATGAGCGTCCCGGAGATAAAGACCTCGCCAAAAAGTTGCAGACACAAGAGGCGCTGACATGTATTTTTAATTGGATTTTAGAGGGTTACAAAATCATCACCGCGACCGGATACTTTACCAAAGCTGAAGAATCCGATGAGATTAAGGAGCAGTATAAGGAGATTCTTAACCCTCTGGTTGTGTTTGTTAAGGACCGCACTCCGTCCATCAACGGCGATAATTTCTCTGCCGATGAACTCTATATGGAGTACATATCGTGGGCTGAGACAGGGCACAACAAAATCATGACACGTAGCAATTTCCGTCAGAAAATCCAACCGATCATCGAAGAATATTATCCGACATATGAGCGTTACCGCTCCTCGAAATGCCGCCTCAACTGGAGAGATACACGCACGAAATAATGCGAAGGAGGGTCATAAAAATGAAAATTGTCCGCCCGGATTGCGGCAAAGAACTGCTGACAATCGACACAAAATTCCGTAAAGACGGCACAAAGCGTCGCACAAGACGCTGCCCCGCGTGCAACAAAAACTGGGTCTCTGAGGTGTTCGAGCAGCGTCTCGGTCGCTCCTACATCGAGACGGAAAACATCATCAGGGCGAGAGAAAAACGCGAATAATGTGAGAAAAACAGGTAGGATTTCGCGATTTTTTCGGCTGGCGAAATCCTACCTATGATTTTATTGATTTTTCAAGGGTTTTACGGGTCTGCGAGAGACAATATGCAGAGAGCCGTGTCTGCCTATGGAAGGAGTATATCATTATGGAAAACAGATTAAAGAACGAAATCGTCGGGCTCATCGCCGCCGGAGTGATGGTGAAGCGTAGCAGTATCAATGTGCTGCATCCGAGCCCGAAGTATATCGAGAAGACGGTGTCGCAATTATACTCCGACGGCGTCATCAGGAGAGCGCCAGGGAAAGTGCTGCGACTTACACCTCGGGGAATATCTCTACTCGATGAAGATGAGCGGCAGCTTTACATGGCGCTCTCCTGCGGGAACCGCCCAGGCAATGACAAATCACACGTCGACGCCGCTACCAGAGCATCCGATTGTCTCGCGGTAATGTATGCGGCAGGGATACCCGCTGGGTTCTACAAAAACGAATTCAAATTCAAGAATGACTCCGTAGAACCAAGCTACAAAACCTCTTTCGAATTCAAATCCGTAGAACCAAGCGAGTTTGTTCTGAAAAAGGAGCTTATGGAGCCCGGTCAGCGGCAGCGGAGAATGGATGGCAGCCGAGCGAGCGGATACCTGTTCGCGTCGGGGATTACTGCGACTGTGATATCGACAATGGGGCGCAACCTCAAGCTGAATCACAGAGGGGAGTTTAGTGATACTATACATTGCACGTCGGAGGCAAAACATCGGTTCGGCGGCATCGCATACACCGGAGACCGAAAGTATCAATGCATCGTCCTCTGCCCGTCCGATGACGACTGCCTGCGTATCCTCTCGCATCGCACAGAGGCTCACACGCTGGCTGGGGAAGTGTGTGACAAGCATCAGTCGAATATCGAGTACAGATATATCCCTGCGACGCCGGACGGCGTACGGAGCCTCAGATACATCGCTGCACACACTCAGGATGACATCCTGCACGCGGTGTTCTCCGATGAGGAGATTGCAGCCGCGTATGGCAAGGACTGCGACGCTGTGACGAAAGGCGTGCGTGCCGTGGAGTTTTGCTCGTGCAATCTCAGCAAGCTGATGCGGTACGCCGGACGCGATGACATCGGCGTTGTGTGTTTCGAATGGCAATATGATTTCGTGCGGCAACTCTGGGGAGGTTGTATCAATCTGCGTAGAATTCTGCGTGACAGTATGATATAATTACATTACCCTCTCATTTCTGAGGGTAGGAGGATTTGTCAGCTTAACTTACTGACATTGCCCCTGCACCGAAATAAAAACGCTCAACCACCATTATAAGTGATTGAGCGTCTTAAAAATTAACTTAATGACATTGTTCATACGACAGGGTGTCAATACATCAACCGTGACATTGATATCTACCTGAAGTCTCGCAACGCCGTGATTCCGGCATGATGTAAAAAGATGTGAACTACCCTCGACCAAAGTCGCAGGCATCCGGCAGCGAGATTTTATCACTGCCGTCACTTTTCCTGATTAACCAGACTGACAAGATGGTTTCCGGCCATCCCTGCTTGCAGTACATGGTCCTTAGCCCAGGCGTCCCAACCGGTTCTTGATTAAAGAAGCAGCATAGGGAAGGGGAGGAGCCATTGAAGCTGTAGCATCATGGGTTTCTCTTAACACGCTATCGCTTAATATATAAAATCTCCCTGCTCGGCAAACGGCCAGCTATGGCGCCGTGAGCTGAGCAGGGAGCACACTATTTACCGGTATCTATAGGTCAGGCTTCCTAATATTGAAATTTCCTTTACCTTCCATATCATTTTAACATCCTTGAGAAAACGCTTTCCGGAACGTTTCCGACTATCCGGTCCCACATGCAAGAAAAATACTGCACATCCTCACGGTCAAAGCCGCAAGGATGTGCAGCGCATGATTCTGCGATCCGTATTCACCACGCTTCTGCAAGCAAAAAGTCTGCAAGATGAACGATCTTGATGCCATTCTCGATACCGGTATCCATTTCATTGAGCGTAACGACATATTTGGGGTAATGGTCACGGATCTCCATCAGGTTTCCGACCTCGCGGTCAGAAGTCTCCGGAATCCGGACACAGACCTGCACATAGATTCGCTCAGCGCGGCGTGTGGCCACAAAGTCGATTTCCTTTGTATCGTTCTTGCCGATGAAAACATCGTAACCGCGGCGCTTCAGCTCAAGGAATACGATATTTTCCATTGCGCCGTCCAGCATTTTGCGGTTGTACCCCAGCAGCGCATATTTCAGAGAAACATCGGCAAGGTAATACTTTTCCTGCGTTTTCAGAATGCTCTTGCCTTGCAGGTCGTAGCGTTCGCAGGGGTAAATGATAAACGCCTGCTCCAGCCAGCGCAGATAGTTGTAGATGCTCTCCACCGAAACCTTGCGGTGCTCGCTTTTGAGGAAGGTGGAGATCGAGTTTGCCGAGAAGGTCTTGCCCATATTCTCGATGATATACTTCACCACACGGTCAAAAAGATCCTGCTTGTTGATGCGGTGGCGCTTCACAATATCGCGGGAAACCACGGTGTGATAGATGCCGTTGACGATCTGATAGGCGCTTTGCTCGTCGTACTCACTGAGCGCCACGAGGGGGAAGCCGCCGAAGCGAATATAATCTTCCAGCAGCTCCCTGCGGGATAACGGACTATCCTGCTTAAATGCAAGGTACTCTTTGAACGACAGCGTATAGACGGGGATGGAAACATAACGGCCGGTCAGATAGGTCGAGATTTCGCCGGACATCAGCTTGGAATTGGAGCCGGTCACATAGATGTCGGCATCTGTACTCTCCAGCAGGCTGTTGACCGCTTTTTCCCAACCGTCGATTTCCTGAATTTCATCGAGCAAAAGATAGCAATGTCCTTTGCCTAACATAGCTGCGGTCAACTCGTCGTACATCTGCTTGGCCGTAATACTCTCAGGAATATCCATCTCCGTGTATCGCTTGCAAATGACATGATCCGCAGAAACGCCGCGGCGCAGGAGTTCTTCTTTCAGCATCTCAAAAATGGTGGACTTTCCGCAGCGGCGGACACCTGCCAGTATCTTGACAAGCGGCTTGTCGATAAAAGGCTCAAGTGCCTCAATATAATCCAGCCTGTTGATCATCGTATCGCCTCCTCACAGCCGTTAGTATAACCGAAATAACAACTATTTTCAATAAATTTTTAAGGTTCAACAAGAAAAACTTTTAAACTGTTGGGAAATTACGCGGGCTGTGCACCACGGCAAAGCACCGCACTAACGCACACTTCGGATACCCTGAAAAGTGCTCCTATCCTGTTATGAGCGAGGTTTCCC
>CAKUCE010000242.1 GCA_934643535.1 uncultured Clostridia bacterium
AACCTTCGGGCACACCGAAGCTGAAGGGAAACCCATAGAACAGCAAGCCCTGCTCCCACGCCGTAGTCGGCGCGTCATTCCCCACCCGGGACAAGGGGTATGCGCCTGCGGGCGCACCAAAGGGCTTTCCGTTCGCCCTTTGGAAACCTTCGGGCACCGAAGTTGGCGGGAAACCCATACCCTGCTTCCGCGCCGTAGTCGGCGCGTCAGACCCCATCGGGGAAAGATGGCTGCGCCTGCGGGCGCACCAAAGGGCTTTCCGCTCGCCCTTTGGAAACCTTCGGGCACACCGAAGCTGAAGGGAAACCCATAGAACAGCAAGCCCTGCTCCCACGCCGTAGTCGGCGCGTCAATTCCTCATCGGGGAAAAGGAGGCTGCGCCTGCTGGCACACCAAAGGGCTTTCCGCTCGCCCTTTGGAAACCTTCGGACACCGAAGTTGACGGGAAACCCATACCCTGCTTCCGCGCCGTAGTCGGCGCGTCAATCCCTCATCAGGGCAAGGGGCTGCGCCTGCAGGCGCACTGGGGGCTTTCCTCTTTGCAGGATTTTCCCCCGTCCAGCGCGAAACTAATTCCGCATCATCCTTTCATGAAAGGAAGCACGCCTATGCGCATCACAAAAGATATTCCCTATGGCCCCAGCGGAATGATGCTGGACTTCTACGCCCCCGATCAGGATGGCTTTGATACGCTGATCTGGTTCCATGGCGGCGGCTTTGAATCAGGCAGCCGCCGGGACGCCGAACCGCTGGCCGAATCTGTCACCGCCTTGGGACTGGGCTTCGCGTCCGTGGAATACCGCATGTTCCCCCACGCAAAATTTCCTGACTTTCTGCTGGACGCGGCATGGGCCGTGGCTTTTTTGCAGAAGCGCGGACAGGACTATGGCTGTGACGGACGGTTCGTGATCTCCGGCCAGTCGGCGGGAGCCTATATCACCATGATGCTGGCCCTGAACGGCGCTCTCCTGCGCAACGCCCATGCGGATGAAACATCCATTCTGGCTTACGTGTCCGAAAGCTCCCAGCAGACCACTCACTATAATATGCTTCGTCAGCGGGGCATTGACAGCCGGGCCGAACGCATCGACGAGGAAGCGCCCCTGTATTACGTGGGCCAACGACCTTTGCAGAAACCGCTGCTCCTGATCTATAACGCCCAGGATATCCCCTGCCGCCCGGAACAGAACCTGCTGATGTATCAGAGCCTCCGTCATTTTCAGCCGGAAGCGCCCGTTTTCCTCAAGGAACTGCCGGGCGGTCACTGCGCCGGTTCCACCCAAAAGGATGAAACCGGAAACTACCCCTATGTGACGGCCCTGAAGGATTTTTTAGCGTCTCTGCGCTGAAAAACGCCCTGTTTTCGCATTTTTTGACGGCCTTTTCCGCTTTCGCATTGACACGGGAAGGGCTTTCTTCTATAATGAAGGTTGTGCGAAACCCATGATTTGCAACACGTTAGGAGAGACTGTCGTTATGAAGACCTACCATTCCGCCGATCTGCGCGCCATGTTTCTGAAGTTCTTTCAGGATCACGGCCACGCTGTGATTTCCAGTGCTTCCGTCATTCCGGAAAACGACCCCACCGTTCTGTTCACCACTGCCGGTATGCATCCGCTGGTGCCCTATCTGATGGGCCAGAAGCATCCTGCCGGCACCCGCCTGACCGACGTGCAGAAGTGCGTCCGTACCGGCGATATCGAGGACGTGGGCGATTTCAGCCATCTGACCTTCTTTGAGATGCTGGGCAACTGGTCTCTCGGCGATTATTTTAAGAAGGATATGATCCCCTGGAGCTGGGAATTCCTGACCAGCGAAAAGTATCTGGGCCTGCCCAAGGATCGTCTGGCCTTCACCGTGTTCGCGGGCGATCAGGACTGTCCCCGGGACGAGGAAAGCGCTGACCTGTGGCGCAGCTGCGGCGTTGCCGACGACCATATTTTCTACCTGCCCAAAGAAAACAACTGGTGGGGCCCCGCCGGCGTCACTGGTCCCTGCGGCCCGGATACCGAAATGTTCATTATCACCGATAAGGAGCCCTGCGGCCCGGACTGCTCTCCCGCCTGCTCCTGCGGTCGGTATCTGGAAATCTGGAACGACGTGTTCATGCAGTATAACAAGAAGGAAGACGGCACCTTCGAACCCCTGACCCAGAAGAACGTGGATACCGGCATGGGTCTGGAGCGTACCATCTGCGTGCTCAACGGCAAGAAGAGCGTCTATGAGACCGATCTGTTCGAAAATATTCTGGGCAAGATCGCCGAGCTTTCCGGCAAGACCTACGGCAGCGACGAAGCCACTACCAAGGCTTTCCGCATCATTGCCGACCATATGCGCACTTCCACCTTTATCATGGGCGACGACCGCGGCGTCAGTCCCGCCAATGTGGATCAGGGCTACGTGCTGCGCCGCCTGATCCGCCGTGCGGTTCGCTACGGCATGGAGATCGGCATGCCCGACGGCTTCACCGGAGAGATCGCCAAAGTTATCATCGAGCAGTACAAGGACGTCTATCCCGAACTGAAGCGCAACGAGGCCTTTGTGCTGGATCAGCTTGCGCTGGAGGAGACCCGTTTTGCCAAGACCCTGAAGCAGGGCAACCGCGAATTTGAAAAGCTGGCCCAGCGGGTGAAGGATGGCCGTATCGACGGCGAAAGCGCCTTCCACCTGTACGACACCTACGGCTTCCCCGTGGAAATGACCTGCGAGCTGGCCAAGGACGCCGGACTGACCGTGGACATGGAGGGCTTCAAGGAGTGCTTCAAGAAGCATCAGGCCACCAGTCAGGCGGGCGCGGAGCAGCGCTTCAAGGGCGGTCTGGCGGATCACAGCGCCCAGAGCGCCCGTCTGCACACCGCAACTCACCTGCTGCACGCGGCCCTGCGCAAGGTGCTGGGCGACGAAGTGGCCCAGAAGGGCTCCAACATCACCGCAGAACGCCTGCGCTTCGACTTCTCCTTCGGCCGTAAAATGACCAAGGAAGAGATCGCCGAGGTGGAGCGGCTGGTGAATGAAGCCATCGACGCTCACGCTCCCATCGTATGCGAGGAAATGACCGTGCCGGAGGCCAAGGCGCAGGGCGCTATCGGTCTGTTCGCCAGCAAGTACGGCGAGAACGTCAAGGTCTACACCATGGGCCCGTACAGCAAAGAGATCTGCGGCGGCCCCCACGCCACCAACACCGGCGACCTGAAGAGCTTCAAGATTCAGAAGGAAGAAAGCTCCTCTGCCGGCGTGCGCCGCATCAAGGCGGTCATCGGCACCACGGCGGAAGACGAAACGCCTATTCTGTAAATTCCCTTTTCTATCATTGCCTTTACCCGCGTCAGAAATGACGCGGGTATTTCTCTTTTTTCGTTCAGACCAACCTACCGGATCCACGAGGCCCGCAAAACTGAAACCCGGCCTGCGGTTATCGCCATAGGCCGGGTTTTCGATTGATCCATCAAAACAGCCACAACCGTGCATACCGTTGTGGCTGAAACATTTTCCAGGCGCCGTCCGCCGCTGCGGACGTGTTTTTTCCTGCTTAGACCCGGCCCAGCATTCTGCGGCGGCCGTCATCCAAAAACTTGCCAAGGTCGGCCAGATTTTCAAGGGCTCGTCCACAACCGATGACCACATTATTCTGAGGATCTTCAGCGCAGGAACAGGGCACCTTCAGCGTGTCGGCAATGGCTTCGCACAGGCCGAAAAGCTCCGCGCCGCCGCCGGACAGCAGGATGCCGTACTCAAAAATATCCGCCGCAAGCTCGGCAGGGGTATGCTCCAGCACGCCATGAATGCCCTCGATCAGCTGCTGGAGCGGATCGTCCAGCGCCTCGGTCACGTCGTCGCTGGTGATGCGCATGGTTTTGGGCAGGCCGGTGATCAGATTGCGGCCCGTTACTTCCATATAAAGCTGCTCCGTCCTGGGGATCACGGAACCGATGTTGATCTTCAGTTCCTCCGCCGTCCGTTCGCCGATGAGCAGGTTGTGCTTGCGCCGCAGATGCCGGATGATCGCGTCGTCAAAGCGGTCTCCGCCCACCTTGATGCAGTCGCTGACGATAACCTTGCCGAAGGACAGCACCGCAATATCCGTCACCCCGGCGCTGATGTCCACGATCATGGTGCCGTAGGCCTCGTCGATAGGCAGACCCGCGCCCAGCGCAGCCGCCAGCGAGCGGTTGAGGAGCTGCGTCCGGCGCATGCCCGCGTCAAACATGGTGGAGATCAGCGAACGGCGCTCCATTTCGTTCACCGCGCTGGGCACGGCCAGAATGGCCCGCGGACGGGCGAACATATGCTTGCCGATAGCCTTCATCACAAACCCCTTGAGCATGAAGCTGACCAGCTCATAATCCGTGATGCTGCCATCCCGCAGGGGGCGCAGCGCCAGAATATTGCCGGGGGTACGGCCAATCATCCGGCTGGCTTCCTCGCCAAAGGCGATGATCTCCCGGCTGTCCCGGTCGATCGCTACCACGGACGCCTCCCGAAGAATGATCCCCTTGCCCTTCATATAAATGAGCACATGGGAGGAACCCAGATCAATGCCAATATCATTGACGCCAGCCATCGGTCATTACCCTTTCCTTCGCCAGAATGGATTCGGATTTCTCCAAATTTATCCAGACTTTTTCCCGAAATGAAAACAGGCCGGAAGGGGAATTCCGGCCCCTGTATTTCTTATTCGCCGTCGAAGCCGGTTTTCCTGCTTTGGTATTTCCGCCGGGTCGCTTCACCG
>CAKUCE010000243.1 GCA_934643535.1 uncultured Clostridia bacterium
CGCTGGGAATGATCGCGGTGCTCCGCTCGCGGAAAAAACGCATTCTTCTGGCCGCTCCCACAGGCCGCGCCGCAAAGCGGATGGCTGAAACGACGGGAATGGAGGCAAAGACCATTCATCGTCTTCTGGAGTTCAAGCCCCCGGAAGGGTACCAGCGCAATGAAGAAAATCAGCTGGAAGGCGACGTGCTCATCGTAGACGAATGCTCCATGATGGACGTTGTTCTGCTGAACGCACTGCTGAAGGCGGTCCCTCCGCAGATGCAGCTGATCCTGGTGGGCGATGTGGATCAGCTTCCTTCGGTAGGGGCGGGGAACGTCTTGCGGGATATCATTGATTCCGACGTTTTTCCGGTTGTACGTCTGACGCAGATCTTTCGGCAGGCGCAGAGCAGCCGCATCATTATGAACGCACATCGGATCAACGCCGGAGAATTTCCTGATTTGAGCAACGGCGCCGGAACGGACTTTTTCTTCGTTTCCGTTGAGGATCCGGACGCCGCAGCGCAGGAAATCGTCAGGCTGGTAAAAGACAGACTGCCCAAATACCGTCAGGTTCCTCCTTCGGAGATCCAGGTGCTGACTCCGATGCAGCGGGGCGCAGTGGGAGCGGCCCATCTGAATACGCTCCTTCAGGAAGCCCTGAATCCTTCGGAAGTCTGTCTGCGCCGCAGCGGATACAGTTTTCGGGTCAATGATAAGGTGATGCAGATCCGGAATAACTACGACAAGGAAGTATTCAATGGCGACATTGGAACGGTCTCGTCTCTTGATCTGGAAGAACGAAAGCTGACTGTCCGATTCGACGACCGGGAAGTGGAATACGACGTTACGGAACTGGACGAGCTGGTGCAGGCTTATGCCATTACGATCCATAAGTCGCAGGGAAGTGAATATCCAATTGTGGTCATGCCCGTTCTGATGACTCATTTTGTCATGCTCCAGCGGAATCTGATTTATACAGGCATTACCCGCGCTAAAAAACTGCTTGTACTGGTGGGAACCAAAAAGGCGATTGGATACGCCGTGCGAAATGTGACGGTAATCAACCGGAATACCAGACTGAAAGAAAGATTGCAAGCGTAGAGAAAATCTGTTTTTTATGGTCAATCTTCGGTTGTCTGTTCAAAATGTCGCCCATCGAGGAAACAAATTTTTCTTTGATGGGCGTTATTTTTTATCCAATCACCCTGACAAAAGGCGCTTTTTTCTGGGTATGGCGAGAAATGCTTTTTCAGAAAGAAGGGATGGTTATGACAGAAACCGAACGCAGCCGGATCGTTGAACTCCAATATCAAGGCTATGGGTACAAAAAAATATCTACGCTGACGGGACTGCCGCTGAATACTGTGAAGTCCTTTTGCACCAGACATCCCGTGCGGGACGAGGAGATCGCAGAGCGGCAGGGACTTTGCCGGAATTGTCGGAGGCCGCTGGAACAGACGCCACACCATCGAAAGCGGCGTTTCTGCTCCGACGCCTGCCGCATGGCGTGGTGGAATGCTCACCCCGAAAAGGTGGACCGTAAGGCTTACTATCGGTTGATTTGTAAGAACTGCGGCAGGAAATTTGCAAGCTATGGGAATGACCATCGGATGTTCTGCTCTCGCTCATGCTATGCACAGTATCGCCGGAAAGAGGTTCTCAAATGAGCGAATATGAGAAGGCCCTTTGGAGCTACCAGACAGCCATGGCGCTGGCTCGGAAAATGCTGTTCCAGGGCATTATCACTGAGAAGGAATACGAAAAAATAGACGCAATCATCGCCAGAAAATACGGGATATCTTCGTGCAGTATATTCCGTTGAAATTACTGGATAAACAAGGCGTTCAGAGGTAATATGTGACACACCCAGGGAGGTGAAACGATGGATAGAGTCATCAGACGGGTCGACTTTCCGCAGAGTATGCGGCCCCAGATTTTGAAAGTATGCGCCTATATCCGTGTTTCCTCCGGCAAGGACGCAATGCTTCATTCGCTATCTGCCCAGGTCAGCCGCTACAGCGAAATGATCCAGTCCCATACCGGCTGGCTCTACTGCGGCGTTTACAGTGACGAGGCCCTGACCGGAACCAGAAGCGACCGGGCCGGTTTTCAGCGGATGCTTGCCGACTGCCGTGCCGGGAAGATCGACAGGATCATTGCAAAGAGCATTTCCCGTTTTGCCCGCAACACGGTCACTCTTCTGGAAACCGTCCGGGAGCTGAAAGGTCTGGGCGTCGATGTGTTCTTTGAAGAACAGAATATCCACATCATGAGCGCCGACGGCGAGCTGATGCTGACCATTCTGGCGTCCTATGCCCAGGAGGAAAGCCGCTCCGTCAGCGAAAACCAGAAGTGGCGGGTCAAACGGAATTTCGAAAACGGCATACCCTGGAATGGACGAATGCTTGGTTACCGAATGCGGGAGGGGCATTACTGCGTCATCCCGGAGGAAGCCGAGCTGGTACGCCGCATTTACCGGGAATTTCTCGACGGAATGGGCAGAGACCGTATCACCGCAAAACTGAACGATGAAGGGATTCAGCCTCCGGCTGGTGGCGAACAGTGGCATCCGCAGACAATAGCCAGGATCCTGCGGAACTATGCCTACACGGGCAATCTGCTCCTGCAGCGGTTCTTTTGCGAAAGCTACATTACGAAAAAGACGATCCCCAATACCGGTCAGAAAGCAATGTACCACGCGGAAAGAACCCATGAAGCCATTATTCCTCTGGCTGAGTGGAACGCGGTACAGGCGGAAATCGCGCGAAGAGCCGAAAAACACAAGTCAAAGCCGCCCGCACAGCCTTCCTTCTTTTATACCGGTCTCATTCAGTGTGCAAAATGCGGAAAGAATTTCCGCAGGAAAACAACGGCCGCACGGATCGTGTGGATCTGTTCCACCTTCAACACAAAGGGCAAAAAGCACTGCGCCTCCAAGCAGATACCGGAAGCTACGCTGGATGAACTGGTACGGCAGGTCACGGATGACCCTTCGAGCATCAAAAAAATTATCGCCGATGACGGCAACATCCTGCGCTTTCATTTCTCAGACGGCACCGAGATCACTCGCACCTGGGCTGACCGCTCCAGAGCGGAAAGCTGGACGCCGGAAATGAAAGAAACGGCTCGACAGCATGCAATGACAAAAAGGAGGCAGGGATCGTGAACAGCATGGAACGGACGGTAACGGTGATCCCACCGTCCATTGACCTGATGAACCAGCCTGCCAGCATCTCGCTTCAAAAGCTGCGCGTTGCCGCCTATGCCCGTGTTTCCACGGACAGCGACGAGCAGTTCACCAGCTATGAAGCTCAGGTCGATTATTATACCCAGTATATTCACCGGAATCCCGAATGGTCCTTTGTAAAAGTCTATACCGACGAGGGAATTTCCGGCACAAACACCAAAAATCGTGCGGGTTTCAATGAAATGATCGAGGACGCCATGGCGGGGAAGATCGACCTCATCGTCACAAAGTCCGTCAGCCGGTTTGCCCGCAATACCGTGGACAGCCTGGTCAACATCCGCAAGCTTAAGGGAAAGGGCGTACAGGTCTATTTTGAAAAAGAAAACATTTACACCTTCGACGGCAAGGGCGAGCTGCTCCTCACCATCATGTCGAGCATTGCCCAGGAAGAGAGCCGCTCCATTTCGGAGAATGTGACCTGGGGACAGAGAAAACGTTTTGCCGACGGAAAGGTCAGCCTGCCATACAAGCAGTTCCTTGGCTACCGCAAGGGGGCAGACGGCTTCCCCGAGATCGTGCCGGAAGAGGCGGCCAGTGTCCGCAGAATCTACGCTCGCTTTATGAAAGGGCTGACCTCTTGTGCTATTGCCAGGGAATTGACGGCGGATGGAATTCCCACACCGTCCGGGAAACCGAATTGGCAGTCCAGCACGGTGGAGAGCATTCTGAAAAACGAGAAGTACAAAGGCGATGCGCTCTTACAAAAATGCTTCACCGTGGACTTCCTCACGAAAAAGAGAAAGATCAACGAAGGCGAGGTGCCGCAGTATTATGTGGAGCACAGCCATGAGCCCATCATTTCCCCGGAAGAATTTGACAAGGTGCAGGCTGAATTCGAGCGCAGAAAGCCGCTTGGCCGGCAATACAGCGGGAAAAGCATCTTTGCTTCCCGTATTGTTTGTGGAGACTGCGGCTCCTTCTACGGCCCCAAGGTATGGAATTCCAATAGCAAGTATCGCAGGGTCATCTGGCAGTGCAACGGAAAATTCCAGGGCGAAAAGAAATGCTCAACCCTGCATCTGGATGAGCGGGCCATTAAGGCCGGATTTATAGCTGCGCTCAATAAAGTGCTTGGCGACAAGGAGCGCATCCTTGAGGACTGCCGCCTGATGCAGGATGCACTCACGGACTGCGCTGGCATCGACAAAAACATAGCTGAACTGGAGCGGGAGACAGAGGCGGTCGCGGAGCTGATCAAAAGCGGCATTGCAGAGAACGCTCAGACGGCGCTCCGTCAGAACGAATACAACGTCAGGTACAACGAACTGGTCCAGCAGTACAACATGATGGCCGCCAACCTGGAAAGTCTCCGAAAAGCCAAAGCCGACCGAGAGTCTAAGGCCGACGCCATTGGTGAATTTTTTCCGGATTCAGGAACTGGATACTCTCACCGACTTTGACGAGAAGCTATGGCTGACCGTACTCGATAAGGTGAGTGTTCAC
>CAKUCE010000244.1 GCA_934643535.1 uncultured Clostridia bacterium
CCATGAATCCCCGTCATTATATCACAAACCCGGGGCGCGTTATGCGCTCCGGGTGCATTTGGTTTGTATTTTTTTGATGAAAAGTTCTAGCGGGAAAGAGGTACGGTGAAGGCGTGGTCGGGATCCAGCTCCGTCAGCCCTTCATAGTGGACGATCACCAGCGTTTTGGCCTTGGCCAGTTCCTCTTCGGTGAGCATGGAGACATACTGCCCTTTGTATTCCGCCGTCCAATAACAGCCGTAGCCCAGCAGCCCCTCGGAAATGGAGCCGGTGTTCGCGGAATGGCTGACCACGTCGTTGGAGAGGGGTTCGCCGTTCTCATCGCCCAGTTCAAAGCCCAGATAACCCAGATGAGTGCCGGGACGGTAGAACATCCGAAGCCCGTCCGGCTGAAGCTGCAGACGGACGATCTCGCAGTCCGTGCCGTCCGCGAAAGTCACCTTGCCGGGCAGCTCACTCAGGGGCACGGCGGTGCGGACGTAGTGAAGATCCTCCCGGTCGTCTGTGGAAAGCATGGGTGTCAGCGTCAGGGAAGCGCTGTTTTCCCCGCCGAAGAACCACACGTCGTTCTCCACCCATTCGGGACGGGTCTTGCTGGCGTTGCCGGGCGTCCGTTCTCCGAAGGAATAGGTGGTGAGCCGATTGCCCTGATCGTCGGTCAGATACAGGGGGAAAACGGCGCTGAGATCGTCCGTGCATTCTGAACGGATGACCATCCGGTTGCCGAAGGGGGTGAAAGCCACCCGGTCAACGACCATGCGGTAGCTCCGTTCCGCTTCGCCCGCCCAGGGGTTGTAGGTCAGCTGCAGCTCCGTCCCCGGCGTATAGGCCACGGTAGGATCCTCCGCCCGGCTGCGGTCGATGGTCACGACCGTGCCGCCTACATACTGCATGGACGGCTGATCCCACCGCGCGCCGAAGATCAGCTCTTCGCCGTCCTGAATGGGCTCCGCCAGCGAAACGGCGTAAAGGCAGTACAAACTTTTGTCGTCAATGGGGTGCCCTTCCTGATAGAGAACGTCCTGCACACCCCAGCGCCCGGTGGAGCGCCGCTGGAACATCGGCTCCGGCATTCCCCACGTGCGGAGGAAATCCAAATCGGCTTCGTATTGGATGGGCTCGTCCTGAGACAGGCGGTAGTAAAGCACCATCACGTCGTCGGTCAGGGTGATGTTTTCCAAATCCACACGCATTTTGCGCTGGCCGTTTTGGGTGATGTAGCCTTCCACCTCGTAGCTCAGGGAAAGCCGTCCCGTTACGCCCTTGACGCTGTCGCCGTTCTGGAGAAAGTTTCCCTCAAAGCCGTCGAAGTAGCCGATGGGTTCTCCGTCGCCGAGGATCACATGGACGGAGGGGAGCGTCTCTTCCGCCAGCGCGGCGGGCAGGAGCAGCAGGGCCAGCAGCATCGGTAAAATCAGCAGCATGAATGGTTTCCGGATCGTTTGGTATTTCATTTGGAGGTACCTCCTTGTTGCATGTCTTCCGCAGCTTCGCGCAAAGGAACCGTGACCTGCGCGATGGTTCCGGCCCCCGGCCGGTAAAATTCCAGCTTCATTTCGCCGGGCAGGGTGTCGAAAGCGCGGTAGGTGCAGGAATAGGTGGTTTGGTCATCATCCCCGAAAACGCCCCGTCCCATGACCGATTCCGGCACGGGCTCGCCGTTTTCATCCAGCCAGTTCACCCAGACATTGCCGTTGTAGAGGTATACCCGGGTCTTCATACCGGCGCTTTCCGCGGCGGCGTATTCGTAGGTCACATAGGTGGCGATGGGACTTTGCACCACGGTCAGCCCGGTCACCTTCAGCTCGCCGTCCGCGAAAACAATGGGAGTATCCGCAGTGTAGATTTTGCCCCGTTCGGTCACGTCAACCTCCAGATCCAGCGTGCCGAAGCTGCGGCTCCGGTTCCAGTCCTCGCTGTACACCTCGTCGGTAAACAGCCGCAGGGAGGCCTTTCCGCTCTCCGACGCAAAGGACAGGTTGTAGAGCAGGTCGTCGCCGTCGTAATGCACCTCAATGGCCCGGTCCAGCAGCGTTCCGTTTTCGTCCACAGGCTCGCAGTCGGCCCGAACCAGCTCCTTGCCCTGCGCGGCCGCCGCCTGGGCGAAGGTCTCCGAGCCGTCGCCGGTCTGGTCGGGATGCTCCGGCCAGCTGCGGCTCCACGAAGCCTCGGCGTTGAAATCCATGAGCAAAGCATCGCTCTCCGGGTGTACCCGGACGGAGAGGTACATCTGCCGCCCGTCATGGACGGCTTCTTCCACCGTAAAGGCCGCGTGCCGGGGCTGGCTGGCCGTCTGGGAAACGGCGGTCTGCACCAGTTCTTTGGCTTCGGGCTGCAGATAGGCCCGCAGCTCCCGGCCCAGCGTATCCAGCACGCCCAATCCGCTTAAGGCCGCCGCTGTTCCGGCCAGCAGGCAGAGCGCCAGCGCCAGCACGGCTACGGGCCTCAGCCGGAAGGCCGGGCGGCGGGCGGCTTCCTGCCGCTCCAACTGATCCACCGTATCACGGACGCGCCGGGAAAAGCTCTCCGGCACATCGCCAAAAAGGGAATCCCAATTTTTCATCGTTCATTCCTCCGTCAGGAAGCGTTTTAATTGCCTGCGGCCGCGGTTCATGCGCGAAAGGACGGTGCCCTTGGGGCAGCGCAGCGCGGACGCGATCTCCTGTGTGGAAAAGCCTTCCAGATAATGCAGCACAATGGGCAGGCGCTCGTTTTCGGGCAGGCGCATAACCAGCTCCCACAGCTCGCCTTGTTCCTGCGGCGGCGGGGTGCTTTCCTCCGGCAGGGTCTCCGTAGGGATTTCCCGCCCTCTGCGCCGAACCACCTCGCGGCATTCGTTGACCAGAATGCGCACGAGCCACGGCTTCAGCTTGTCCGGCTCCCGCAGGGAGTCCGCCTTGCGCCATGCCTTTTCGATGGCCGACTGCACCGCGTCCTCCCGGTCGCTCTCACCGGAAAGCAGGCCGCACGCCACATGATACAGCAGGGGCGTCCAATCGACGATCCTCTGCCCCAGCTCCTGTCTGTCCATTGTTTCGCCTCGTTTCTACGGGTTTTTCCGTCAGGCCTGACACTCTTAAGACGGTCAGGAAGAGCGTTTGATTCTCCTCCCGGCGAAATTTCGCACAAAAGCGACTGGAATCCTCTGAAAAAGACGGTTTTTCTTGCCTTTTTCGTTCGTGAAAGTTATAATAAAATCTACGGGATTCATGATATGGTTTTATTCAGGAATCAAAGAAAGGGGGCATGGCGATGGACAACGCGCCCAATTACGTCATCGAAATGCTGCACATCACCAAGGAATTTCCCGGCATCAAGGCCAACGACGATGTGACGCTGCAGCTGAAAAAGGGCGAAATCCATGCTTTGCTGGGAGAAAACGGAGCGGGAAAATCGACGCTGATGAGCGTCCTGTTCGGCCTGTATCAGCCGGAGGAGGGCATTATCAAAAAGGACGGCGTGGAGGTGCAGATCAACGACCCCAACGACGCCACCGCTCTGCACATCGGCATGGTGCATCAGCATTTCAAGCTGATCGACGTGTTCACCGTGCTGGACAACATCATCCTGGGGGCGGAGGACACCCAAATGGGCTTCCTGCAGAAGAAGGCGGCCCGCAAAAAGGTGCAGGAGCTGTCCGAACGTTACGGCCTGAAGGTGGATCTGGACGCCAAGATCGAGGACATCACCGTGGGAATGCAGCAGCGCGTAGAAATTCTTAAGATGCTCTACCGCGACAATGAGGTGCTGATCTTCGACGAGCCTACCGCCGTGCTGACCCCTCAGGAGATCGAAGAACTGATGGAGATCATGCGGGGCCTGACCCGGGAGGGAAAGAGCATCCTGTTTATTTCCCATAAGCTGAACGAGATCATGGAGGTCTCCGATCGGGTGACCGTGCTGCGCAAGGGCCGTTATGTGGGCACCGTGGAGACCGCCAACACCACCAAGGAAGAACTGAGCCGCATGATGGTGGGCCGCCCCGTGCAGCTGGTGGTGGACAAGGACGAAGCCCATCCCGGCAAGCCCGTTTTGGAGGTAGAGCACTTGCATGTGCCCTCCAAGCTCTACAAGCGGGACGCAGTCAGCGACGTGAGCTTCACCGCCCGTGCCGGCGAGATCCTGTGCATCGCCGGGATCGACGGCAACGGCCAGACCGATCTGGTTTATGCCCTCACCGGGCTGGAAAAGCCCTCTCACGGCAAGATCACGCTGGAAGGGCACGACATCACCCATGCCTCCATCCGCAAGCACAGCGAGGCGGGCATGAGCCATATTCCCGAAGACCGGCACAAGCACGGCCTGATTCTGGACTTTACGCTGGAGCAGAACATGGTTTTGCAGCGCTTTGAGGAAAAGCAGTTCCAGAACCACGGCTTCATTCGTTTCGATGAGACCCGCAAGTACGCCGAAAAGCTGATCGAGCAGTATGACGTGCGCTCTGGTCAGGGCCCCATTACCAAGTGCCGCAGCATGTCCGGCGGCAACCAGCAGAAGGCCATCGTGGCCCGGGAGATCGACCGCAACCTGCCCCTGATCGTGGCGGTGCAGCCCACCCGCGGTCTGGACGTGGGCGCCATCGAGTACATTCACGGCCAGCTGGTGAAGCAGCGGGACGAGGGCAAGGCGGTGCTGCTGGTCTCTCTGGA
>CAKUCE010000245.1 GCA_934643535.1 uncultured Clostridia bacterium
CAATCATCATATTAAATGAAAATTTCTTTCATTTTTTATGAAAATAAACGAGGTATGATTCATGATTTATGACACGCCTGCCAATGCCCATCTGTACCAGGGAATCAGTGATTGGCTCCAAAAGGGCTTGGATTTTCTGATCCATTCCAATTTTACACGGAAATTGGGGCACATCCTGAACATACTGAACATAATAAGATGGTAGTTCCTGATGACTTCCGATGTTGATATTGTGCAAAAGAGCGACTGCCATTGACTGCCGCTCTTTTTGTATGTAGCACTATCAGCGTCAGAAGTTTCCAGCGTCTGTCCAGCCAAGCAGCGTCTCATCCGACAATGCGTTGGAGAAAATCTTAATCTTATCAATCATACCATAATACGGATATTGGAAGCCGCCATTCCGATCTGTCATTCCCAGCGTACCGGAATTGATGCCTGCAATATCAGAAAGGAAACCATATCCGGTAGTCGGATAACCGCTGGACAAAATAGTTTGTACCAGTTCGCCGTCGAAAAACAGCTTATAGCCGCCGCTCTCACTGGCCACGAATGCCGCCGTATGAGTCTGGTTCGCTGCCAAAGATACTGTGACAGATGACTTTTCAAAGTCTCCACCGCTCTGACGTCGAATCTCATAGCCCAGCTTATTGGATGCAATATAAAGATGGAAATGAGAATTCACATATCCAGACGCATTATTGCTAAAGCCCACCAGAGAATGTACAGAGGACACCTGCGAAGGAGTGAACTGTACAACGATAGTTCCCTCATGGAGCGCCGCAATCTTTTCCATGGTATCTGCATTGATGGTCGGATAAGTGCTGTCCGTTCCAGGTGCAGCCTGTGCCTCAGCGGAATAGATCAAATCTGGCGCAATAGGCTCAGACGGGTCGGGCTGCGTACCACCAATGTTCCCTTTAATATAATCCAGCGTATATTCGCCATAGACAAGAGAATGGATATTGTCCGGTCTACTCTCCTGCTCATAGAGGCAAACCACATTACCATTGGGCATTTCCATCAAACCAGAGTAACCAAACTCGCCAGTTCGAATCACCTTGCTATACGGCCAATCAAAGCCGAAAATCGTTCTGCCATTGGAATTCGTGCCATTCTCTTTGATCAGACCGATACGGAGTGTACCATTTGCACGGCTACTGGAAGCAGCATTGGCAAAGATAACTGCGGGGTATCCATCAATAGTCTGACTGTAGTTGATAACAGACTGCTGGCAACCAGCATACCGAGTTGGTGCGATCAGTACAGACTCCTGCGGCATATCAGCATCCCAAGTCTCGCCGCCGTCATAGCTGGTAGCAATCAGAACGCCACCGCCCTGACGCACGAACATCTTCAGTTGAGTGGATACATTATTACCCTCGGAAGGCATCTCAACAATCTGGATTTCACCCATAGAAATCTGGCTTAAGCCCTGACTGGCGCGCGCATCATTTGGAGAAGCACCACGCTGCCAAGTCTCGCCATTGTCATCGCTGTACAAAACAGCGCCGCTCAGCCCACTGTAAGTGGAGGAGTTATAGTAGATTGGAGCAAGGATTCTGCCCGCGTTTTTTCCGGTTTGGATCGTGATACCAATACCGGGAGCAGTGCCAAAGTGCTTCATATCTGATGTCTTGAGGCCATTGTTCATCAGTTTGGGTGCAGACCAAGTATAGCCGCCATCGTCGCTATACCGCATCACCAGAAAGACAGTATCAATGACACGAAGTTCGGTTCTTTTCGGGACGTCATTTCCATCATAAGAGCCATAATTGGTGTAGAAAATGTTACCTGCAACGGTATTGCCCTGATAGAGCGTGAAATCATCGCCAACAGTATAGTCTGTCTCAGCACCATTCAGATAGACTTTGCCCGTATCCTCATGCAGCTCGTACTGAGTACCAGAAGCGTCCTTCAAAATCAAATGGCCATCGGTAGTATAACCGGAAGACGCAGTCGCATAGGGTGCGCGGACGTTGCCGGTCATGGCATCGCAGAAGAAGAACACACGGCCGTTCGCGCCATTGACCAACAGTGAATCACAGTAGGACGCGCTGTCAGTTTTCATCGGAACCTGCGGCTCATTGGGGTAATCCGTGAAGTTCATCAACATCGTTGGATCACTCCACGTCTCGCCATTGTCGCTACTGACACGGATGCCGATGTCGCAGTTATTGGGAGGATCATTGCTGGAACCCGCAGCGTCGCCATAGCGAATGTCACCGGCTGCAATGATTGTTCCCTGCGCAGTACGGATAATCGCAGGAATACGTATTCCTTCCGTATTCCAGTCCTCGAAGGAGAACACATTCTCCTGCCGCACGATACCGGCATCCTGCTCCACATAGGTCAGTTCTTCCAAATCGGTCGGGTCAAGAGCAGTATCATATACCTGAACATGATTGATCTTACCATTGTAGGGATACGCCAGAGATCCCGCACGATAGGTCGCACCAATATAACCGACATCTGCGCCGGAGATCGCGGACATAAAACGGTAATCGTACTCCCAGAGTTCAAACAATGCCACAGGCATCTGGAATACAAGTCGGCCATCAAAATAGAATTTATAGCCGTTGATCGGGTCTGCGGAGAGCGCCATAACATGGCGAGTTCCGCTGGTCACTTCGGCGGGTGCCTGAAGGTTGACATACCGCGTCTCGCCATGATTGCGCGCCTCGATGCCGAGGAAACCGCGGTTGTCGATGTAGACATGGATATGTGCATCGCTATAAGAGCTATTGCTCAAGCTGATAAGCGTATTTGCGATTGTCATCGCGCCCGGTGTAAAATCGATGATGATCGTACCCCCACTGAGCTGAGATAACTGCGCTACGGTGTCCGCAGGAATAGCCACTGCGTCGCTGGAACTGGAAATGGTCAGGTCGGATTCGGAATAGATCGGAGTTTTATCGACTGCGCTTGCAGTAAACGCCAGATTCATCACTATACAAGCGATTAGGATAATTAGAGTGGGGAGTTTCTTCCATTTCTTCTTCAACATATGTTTCAATCTCCTTGCCTATTATCGATACAGTTTTCATGTCTGCTTGCTCAAAGCTGCGCAAAATGCAGCTTCATCTACCGGTAATGCGATTTCCCCTCCCTTCCAACTGGATAGATATGCTCCGTGGATGATCTGCAATGACCTCAATCCTTCGGCTAATGTGCACTGCATCGTCTCACGACCCTCGGCAGTCCATATAAAATTCTGTATGGTTGCTGCCTGTTGGACTTTGTTGTCGCTATCATCAAATGTCCATGTCTGTACGGTGTATGGTGCTTTTTCAAAGGGCGATGGACACCTTCTGGTGAATTCCCGCTCATCCTGTTCCAGCAGGAGCAGCTCCAGCGCACGGTCATTCTCAACCGTGATCCGACCCCTTGTGCCGCAGATCTCCAGCATATTGCGTCCAGGGCACTCATGCGCCGAGGCGATGAAATGCCCGTGCGCGCCATTGGGATAAGTCAGAAACAGTTCTGCCTCGTTCTCCACCTTGATGGGTCTATCCTGTGTAGTGCAACGCGCCTGCACCGAAACGGGCATCCCACAGATCCACTGCATCAAATCCAGCTGGTGAGAAGCCTGCGTCATCAGAATGCCGCCGCCCTCGCTCTGCCAGCTGCCGCGCCACGAACCGGAGGTATAGTAAGCATCAGTACGATACAAATCCGTGATGACCCAGGTGCAGCGCACCAGTTCGCCGATCTGTCCCTGCTCCACCATCTGCTTCACAGTACGGTAGCACCTTGATGCCCGCCGATTATACATCACGCCACACACAATCTCCGGTCTCTTTTCCAGAGAAGCAAGTACCTGCTCCACCTCGTCACAGTAGATACCCACCGGCTTTTCGACCAAAACATGGATCCCCGCGTTGACGGCCTGAATTGCCATCTCTGGATGCAGACCGTGGGGCGTGGTAATGAGGACGGCATCCATCACACCAGAGTCCAGCATGGTCTGATAGTCCTGAAATGCTTTGGCAGACAGGCTATACTGCGCCTGAAGTCTGTGCATGGACACATCGCTTCTGCTGCAAAGTGCCGTCAGCTCCACATCTTTAATACACCCCGCAACAATGAGTCCAATATAGTCTCTCGCTATCGTGCCGATCCCGGCGATGCCTAACCGAATCATGGCCGTTCTCCTCATGGTGTATTCTTCCAGCTCCCAACGCACCCGGACAGCGGGGCTTTTTGCGCTACGCTGCGTCATTTTTTCTTGAAATACGTCAGTATTCCTGCTGAAAAATATCTTGCTCAGCGCGAAAATTCCTCGCTGCCGGTCACATTTTCAGTTTTCAGATACACCCTAGAAATGTAGGAATTTCAGCAGTTCGTTCTCATAAAAGTTGATACGTTCATGGATGTACTTTGGGTATCTTATCTGCCGCTTCTCTCCACTGGCACAACGGAATACTGCATCCTGCGTATCTGGCGGTGCGGTGGTATCCATCTCAGACGTACCGAGCAGAAGCTCACTTTTCAGCATTGACGCAAAATTAACGCAGTCGAGATAGTCCAGCGTAGAAAACAGTTGTTCCTCCTGCGTGTGCTTCGGATCATGATTTCTGAAATAAGAGATCACGCCTGCATAAATGCTCTCATTGCAATTCTGCTCCCATGCCGTCCGAA
>CAKUCE010000246.1 GCA_934643535.1 uncultured Clostridia bacterium
ATGTGCTCCGCGCCGATGGCCTTCAGGATCTTCTCATGGGTGTGGCGGAAGGAGTCCGGGTCGAACATGGTGCCGGGAGCTGGACATGTACCTGATGCCATGGTTTCTGGTCGGAATCGCCACGCAGGATTATGATGTGCCCTTCCGTAACGGCCGCCCCTTTTTCACCGGGGACATGGTGGACGTGGCCCGCGACCATATCCGCCACTTCGTAAGCCGTTACCGGGACGAGGAGCGGATCCTGATGTGGGATCTGTGCGACGAGCCGGAATACTACTGCCGCAACCCCGGCGCGGAGCAGTGGCCCTTCGACCGGGACGATCTGCGCCGGTGGGTGCGCACGCTGTACGACGGCGTGAAGGAGGCGGATCCCAACCATCTGGTCACGCTGGGCTTTGGCCATATCGCATCGGCGAATTTCGGCTATCACGAGCTGGACATGGCGGAAATACTGGATCTGATGGTGGTTACCTGCTACCCGCTGGAGCTTTGCCCGGATCGGGCGGACTGCCTGCGCAACAATTATTTCCTGCCCTTCTACGTGGCGTTCAACCGCCCCTACGGCAACGCGGTCATGACCTGCGAGGCTCCGGGCTTCAGCAGCGTGATGTTTTCGGAGGCGGTGATCGGCCGTTATTACCGCGCCGGCCTGTACGGGCAGCTGGCGGAGGGCAGCAACGGCGTATTGCCCTGGGCCATGAACGACTTCGACCCCTCCATCTGGCACAAGCGCCCGCTGGAGGAATATGTGCTGGAGCCCTCCTTCGGCGTGGTCGCGGTGGACGGGCGCGTCAAGCCCAGCGGGAAGGAGCTGCGCAGCTTTGCCGGCGTCGTCAAGGAGCTGGGCCTTGCCCGCTACCACCGGGAACGGGCCCGGGTGGCGGTGGTGGTGCCAAGGGATTATTATCAGCAGACGCCCCTGTCCTTCCGGCGCGTTTACCTTGCCTACCTGTTCCTCAAGGGCTGCGGAGTGGCGGTGGATCTGCTGTGGCAGGGGTTGCCCACGGCGGGCTACGACCTGCTGGTCATCGCGGATACCTCAGGCTTCACCACCAGCTATTGGGACGGGCTTCGCCGGTATGTGCGCGACGGCGGGCAGCTGTTCTGGATGTTTGACGGCAACAGCGGGCTGAACGTCTATTTCAACGACCTGTTCGGCCTGGAGGTGCAGTCGCCCGCCAAATGGCACGGAGCCACGCCCGCCGGAAGCGCCGCCGTGATGCGGCTGGAGACCGAAGCGGTGAAGGCTCAGGTTCTGGCGGAGTTTGAGGACGGCACGCCCCTGCTGACCCGCCATGGCGGCGCGTGGTTTCTGGCCATGCAGTGGACGGACGGCCTGCTGGAGTGCGCCGAAAGCGTCTTTGAGCGCCATCCCCTGCATCGGGTCATGGAGTTTCTCGTGCAGGAAAGCCGCATCGACCGGCCTGTGCGGGTGGAAAACGTCAATATCGAGGTCAGCCGTCTGGTGTGCGAGGAGGACGGACAGGCACTTTATCTGCTGATCAACCACGCCAATCACGCCGTGAGCAGCCGCCTGAGACTGGAGCCGGCGCTGGGGGACGTAAGCCAAATCGGCCGGGAGGGCCTGTGCGCGGACGGCGAGGAGCTCGTCTGGCAGCCCTGCGAAACGCTGATGCTGCGGACGGCGCTGAAGCGACGGCCGCCGGAGGGGGGAAAACAGAAGAAACCTCTTGATACATACCATATTTGACATAAAATAATCCTGTACTGGCCTTGAATATGTCAAAAACGCATGGTATAGTGAAATCAACCAATGGGGAACGTCCCGAAACGGAGAGGAAAAGGGACGTTCACCATTCAGACGTTCTTTCAATAAGATAAGGAGGTTTTTTGCAATGAAAAAATGGACGGCGTTGTTACTGGCGATGGCTCTGGTGCTTTCCATGTGCGCCGGCGCTGCCGCTGAGGGGGAAAAGAAGTATACGGTGGGCTTCTCCAATGTGTGGGTGGGCAACACCTACGGCATTTAGGGCGTAAACGAGCTGGAGGCCTTCCTCAACAGCAATCATCAGGTGGAAAAATACTACATCTACAATGCTGACAACGATGTGAACAAGCAGATCTCCGATATCGAAGACCTGATCGCCAAGGGCGTGGACATGCTGATTCTTCAGCCCATCTCCGCAGAATCCGTGGCGGCTGTGGTGGAAGAGGCCTACGAGGCCGGCATCGTGGTAGTGGACTGCACCTCTCCGCTGGCCCCCGCTACCGACGAGTACAGCGTGTCCGTGGTCGCCAAGGACTACGATTTCGGCTACACCGGCATGAAGTGGCTGTGCGAGCAGATCGGCGGCAAGGGCAACGTGATCTGTCTGGACGGCATGGCCGGTCTGTCCAGCGCCGTGCTGCGCATGGAAGGCGCTCAGGACGCTCTGAAGGAGTATCCCGACGTGAAGATCATCGCCAGCGAATACGCCAACTGGGACTATGCGACCGCTAAGCCCATCGTGGAAAACATGCTGGCCACCTATGACCAGATCGACGCGGTGTGGTCCTCCGGCGGCGACATGACACGCGCTGCGATCGAAGCCTGGGCCGAGGCCGGCCGTCCCTGGGTTCCCATGATGGGCGAGGACTGCAACGGCTTCCTGAAGCTGTGGAAGAAGTACAAGGACGACGGCCTGAGCTGCATCGCCGTGTCCCTGCCCACGTGGCTGTTCGTCTACGGCGCTGAGCTGGGCCTGCAGGTTCTCAATGGCACCTACACCGGCGAAAAGGACGTTGTGGTGGAGATTCCCTCCTTCGGCAACGATGATGTGGACAAGTACGTGCGGGAAGACCTGTCCGACAGCTTCTGGGGCCAGACCCATATGACCGAGGAGCAGATCGTGGCGCTGTACGGCAATGGCAACGACGGCTCTCAGGGCATCACCGGCGCCGGCGCGGCCGCCGACCACTGATCGATCCCTATATTCCCAGACCGACTGGGATAACACTTGAAAAGGTGGGAAGCCCGGCTTCCCACCTTTCTTTCAATCAGGAAAGGGAATCATGGATGTGAAAGATATCTATCTGGAAATGAGCGGGATTAATGTATTGTGGCTTCCTGCCAGCATCATCCATCTTGGCCATAAAGCTCTTAATATGTGCCGGTTTCACATCTTCGATGTTCAGGACTGAAAACTCACTGGAGAGGTAGTTTTCAAGATACCGCAGTTGTTTGGTATAGTTGCCAATTGTTTTGGGTGACAAGTGCCGTACCTTACAGTCAAGTTCAAATTCTTTGGAAGCATCGCGAAATGTCATGAATGTCGCCTCCGGATCTGGTAGTGAGATAAGCATTTTTCTATTCTACCAGCGGGAATAGAAGCCGCAACTCTGTCGTTTGGCGAAATGGTATTGTAAACACGTAAGTTATTCTACCTTTCCCGATAATCCATATAACGTTTGGCCTGTAGTCCGGTTAGATTCCGGATTACAGGCCTTTTATTATTCTCCAAACGCAGCCATCATCTTCTCCAGCAGCACTTCGGCAGGCTTGGAGAATACCTGATACTTCTTCCAGATGACCATGGTGCCCGCTTCCAGTGGCGGATCGAAGGGGCGGAAGCAGAGATCGGAGGTCTCCGTGGTATTGACGACCTGATCCAGCCCCACCGCGCAACCAATGCCGGACTTGACCATCAGCGCACCGTTGTACATGAGACTGTAACCCGCAACGATGTCCAGAGATTCGTAGCTTCTCCCAAACCAATCAAGGTAATCGTTTCCGGCTTTTTGTGAAGCCATGTCCTGACGGGACACGATCAGCGGAATACCGGTCAGGTCTTCTCTCTGGATATGACTTTTCTGCGCCAGCGGATGATCTCTCCTCAAAATCAGGCCCCAGGTGTCTTTGGTCGGGAGGCGAAGGCTGTTGTAGCGCGACACATCCACCGGCTCCACCAGCACGCCGAAGTCCAGCAATCCCTTTTCCAGTCGTTCCATCACATCTTCCGCGTTGCCACTGTAGATCTGGAAATGGATGCCAGGATGATCCTCCCTGATCTGTGCCATCAGGTCAGTCACTTTTTTCAGTGCAAAGGTTTCACCGCTACCAATGAATACATATCCCGAATGGCGTGCAAACGCTCCAGCCCTTAAAAATAAGCGCTTTGAAGGAATTTTGCTTGCCCTCTTTATTCACGACAGTGCCTTGTTATGATTCGCGAAAAATGCTATAATTATAGAAATATTACAACTAATAGATATTTCATATCTTCAAAATGTTCACAGAATGCATGATTTACAACTCGTTTACATTGACACCCTCGCAATCCCCTATCACCCATGCTATACTGGTATGGGTGATTTTTCATGAATGAACGAATCCTGATCGTAGAGGATGACCCGGCGATTTCTAGACTAATTGACACAAACCTGATGCTGTCCGGCTACCAGACGTTCTGTGCAATGGATGGACGACAAGCGGTGGAAGTTGTACAGGCTCAGTGTTTCGATTTGGCCCTGTGCGATATTATGCTGCCCGAGCTGGACGGCTTTGAGCTTCTGCCCTACATGAAAGAAAAGGGCATTCCAGTGATTTATGTATCTGCGAAAGCGGATGTACAGAGCCGGGTGCAGGGACTGCGGCTGGGTGCCGAAGATTATCTGGTGAAGCC
>CAKUCE010000247.1 GCA_934643535.1 uncultured Clostridia bacterium
GTGTCATTATATCTCTTATCTCGCGTAGACACAATCTAGCGCTTCCATGTTCTGCGTTTCACCGCAGCCAATGGATATTTCGCCGGAAACGGTCTTCTCGCCTTGCAAAAGCTCCTTTTCGGTCTTGGAAGCCAGCGCCGCAATTTCCTGTGCCCGGCGTTTTAAGAGACGGCCCTGCTCTGTCAGAAGAACGCTGTGATTCCTTCGCTGAAACAGCTTCACGCCCAGTTCTTTCTCAAGCTGCATGATCTGACGGGAAAGCGACGGCTGCGTCATGTGCAGCAAATTTGCCGCCCGCGTAATGTTTTCCTCGCGAGCTACAACCAGAAATGATTTCAAATTCCGAAGCTCCATGGACGCAGACCTCCCTTCCGTGAAATGATTATAGCAAAGGAGGCCCTCATACGCAACCGGATCGCTTTGTTTATCCCAAGCCGCATGAGTGCGGCAGAACAGAGAGCGTCCGGCCTGTTCAGACCGTCGCGCTCCATTCAAAAAGCAGCCTGTCCGCGAGCTGTCCTGAATACCAGATGGAAAATCGCTTCCGCGCCAAAGGGCGGATGCTTTATTCCCAGCGGAAAAAGCGCACGGCCAGAACGGCGCAGAGAAGCGTCACGCCCAGCAGGAGCGCCGCAGGCAGCAGGACGTCGCCCGTGCTGATCCCCAAAAACGTGTTCTTCATCAGGGTGATCCCCTGTGTCAGCGGGAAAAAGCTTACGGTTTTCCGCATGGCGGCAGGCATCACCTCCAGGGGAAGCGTGGCACCGGAGAAAAGCAGCGTCGGAAAATAAAGCAGAGAGGCGATAACACTGGCCTGACGGGCGTTTTTTGCGACGCCGCCTGCCAGCATTCCGATGCTGAGGGTGGAGAGCGTGGTCAAAAACCAGCTGCCGAGAAAGGCCGCCAGAGAGCCGGAGAGACGGAGCCTCCACAGAAGCGCCGCCGGAATGGCCAGAACCGCCAGAGAGATTACGCAGTATACGATGTAGAGCGCCAGTTCCACGCCCAGAAGAAAGGCCGGGCCGACTGGAGTGACGCGGAAACGCTTGAGTACCCCGCGCTCCCGGGAATCCGCCACCGCCATTGGCAGCCCCATAAGTCCGCCCGCACAGATGGCGATGGCTCCGACCGCTCCAAAGGACTGCTCCAGAAAGGTGCAGGATGCGCCGTCGAAAGCCGGCCTGTCCCCGTAGATCACCCCGAGAAGAATGAAAACGGCCAGCGGCATGATGACGGCGAAGATGGGCATGTTCATGTCGCGGATACTGAGCTTGAGTTCGGTTTTCAGAAAGATCCAGAAGCGTTTCATTCGGCTGTTCCCTCCTCCGATAACGTCAGGTATGCGTCCTCGAAACGCTCGCAGCCGCACAGACGCATGGCTTCCTCAACCGTGCCGTGGAATACGGCGACGCCCTTTTTCAAAATGCAGATTTCGTCGCAGAGCGCTTCCACTTCGTCCATAAAATGAGAAGTCAGAAAAATGGTCAGTCCCTGTTTCTTCAGCGTTTCCAAGGCTCTCCACACGCCGCGCCGGGCCCGCGCGTCCAGTCCTGTGGTCAGCTCGTCCAGAAACACCAGACGAGGCTGCGGGATCAGTGCCAGCACGATGAAAAGACGCTGACGCTCGCCGCCGGAAAGGCTTTTGACCGGCATATTCAGCTTGTCGCCAAGTCCAAACTGAACACAAAGCGCCCGCCAGTCGGCGGACTTGCGGTACAGGCAGGCGGTTTCTTCGCACAGCTCCGTCACTTTGATCTCCTTCTGATAGTCTCCCTCCTGAAACTGAACGCCGATCTCCTGAAACAGCGCTTTTCGGGAAAGCGCCGGATCCTGACCAAGAAGGCGCACCGTGCCTGCGTCCGGCTTTTGAACGCCCAGCATGCATTCGATCGTGGTACTTTTTCCGGCTCCGTTGGCACCCAGAAGGCCGAAAACCGAACCGCTCCGAACGGATAGCTCCAGCCCCTGCAGCACTTTTTTACCGCCGTAGGATTTGCTGAGCCCGCGTACCAGAATAGCGTCGCTCATTTCAGAATCCTCCTGACTGCCCGCAGCTCGATGTAGCCGCGCTCGCCCCGGGGCTCCAACTGAATGCGGGGGTTGTCATCGTCCCACTCATAGCCGTTTACGGACGGGTCATAGTGATCCATGGCATACTGGACCGAGCGGATGGCTTCGCAATAGTCCTCCTCCCGAAAGGGCTGCCCCTGAAACTGCAGGTATTCCGCTTTCGGCAGACGGATGGTATCGAAGCCCTCGGGAATGGGCCCCTGGTAATCCGTTTCCACCTCCACACCCTGCACGTAAGTGGAGGTGTTCGGCTTTTTGTACTTTGCGGGCAGCCACAGGGAAACCGGCTCCCCACAGAGCGATTTCATGCTCATCAGAAGGCCCCACACGTCGCAGCTGACCTCCTCGCAGTAGGGAAAGTAATCCTCCGCGTGAACTGCGCGTTTGATGAGACACAGGCGCTCCGGCTTTCGGATAGCCTGAACAAAAACGGGCTGTACATTGGACACGTCGATCTTCTCCTTTCTCAATTCCCGGTATTTGGCGCCGTAAGGAATGAAAAGGGGGATGGGAACAGGATTTTTCATATAATCGCTGGGGTTGAGGCCGAATTCCCGGTAAAAGGCCCGCGTAAAGGTATCCGCATTGGTAAAACCGGTGTCGAGGGCGACGTCGATGATGCGTTCCTTTCCTTCCCGCAGCCGTATCGCCGCCTGCGTCAGCCGGAATTTCCGAATGTATTCCGTTGGCGTGAGGCCCAGACGCTCCCGAAAGAGGCGGTAGGAATACCAGGGGGAAAACAGCGACGCTCTGGCGAGACGGGACAGACTGATCTCCTGATCCTGATTCTGTTCGATGTAGTCCTGCATTCGCTGAACCGCCAGGATTTGTTCCTTCACGTGTTTCATCTCCTTACGGGCCCTATTCTACTGCGGATCGGGGAAACTCTTCTCGACTTTTCTTGCCAAACCGCATCGAACGGCCGGCAGGAGGGCTTTTGACGGCTGAAGGATGGGGCAGGCAAAGCCCTTTCTTTTTTCTTCGTCGAAAGCCGCGCGACCCCTTCTTTTTTGGCGAAAAATATCACACTTCCATCATTGCTAATGCTCTGGATGCTGTGCTAAGGTTGTGCTGTTCTGGCGAAAAGCCTGAACGCAATTCAAAGGAGGAAAGCAGGGCGATGAAGAAGGAAGCTTGGAAGATCGCGCTGAGGGAATCGCTGCCGATTCTGCTCAGCTATGTTTTTATTGCCATCGCTTTTGGCATCACCATGTCGGACGCGGGATATCCGTGGTATCTGTCGCTTTTGTCCAGTGTGGCGCTGTATACGGGCGCGTATCAGTTCGTGCTGGTATCCCTTATGGCGGGCGGCGCGTCGCTCGTGACGGTGGCGGTGACGGCTCTTTTGATGAACAGCCGCCAGCTGTTCTACGCGCTGAGCTTTGTGGATGAATTCCGCAGCATGGGCGCGAAGCTGCCGCTGATGGTTCACACGCTGACGGATGAGACCTACGCGGTGGACTGCAGCCTGCCGCGCGATCTGCCGGGACGGAAGGACGTGCTGTTTCTGGTGGCGATGCTCAGCTATGCCTACTGGATCCTGGGCACTTTGCTGGGGGCGGCGCTGGGCCAGATCCTTCCATGGAATCTGGAGGGCATCGACTTCTGCATGACGGCGCTGTTTGTGGTTATCTTGATGCAGCAGTGGGAAAAGACCAGCGGTCATTTCCCGGCGCTGCTGGGCGGGGGAATGGCGCTGATCTGTCTGGCGGCGCTGGGAGCCGATCGTTTCATGCTGCCCGCTTTGCTGATAACGTCCGCGATCCTGTTCACGACGAGAACCGGGGAGGTGAAGAAGACATGAGTCTTACTTCCGCGGCTGCGGCGATCCTGCTGGGAGCGTTGATCACACTGGGGCTTCGCTCCGCGCCTTTTCTGGTGTTCAACAAACGGCGCCGTATGCCGGAAAAACTGGTTCGGCTGGGCGATATGCTTCCCTCGGCCATCATGGCGGTGCTGGTGGTTTATTGCCTGAAGGATGCGGGAACGGATTGGATCGGCGTCGGTCTGCCCAAGCTGGCGGCGGCAGCGATCGTTATGCTCATTTATCGTCTCAGCCGCAATACGCTGCTGAGTATCTTTGCAGGCACCGCCGGATATATGCTGCTGATCCGGCTGCTGTAAGCACAGAAAAAGCCCGCCAACGGCGGGTTTTTTCGCTGCACATCAATAACGGATGATGTAGTAGATCACATATACCCAGCTCAGCAGGCCGTGAAAGATGGCCCAGCCGATGGAATGCCAGTTCACATAGCTGATGACCATGGCCAGCGCGCTGCCAAAGGTGATGCCGCTTTTAACGGTTTTGGTAATGGTTTCCCTGCGGCCCATTCCTGTATCCCCCGTTTCTTCTGCTCTTGGCGGTCATTTGTTCGCTATGGCTCCCAGCGGGATTGCCAAAAAGACCAGCCAGCCCGGGTGCCACAGATGGAAGAAAAAGCCCAGCACCAGATAGATC
>CAKUCE010000248.1 GCA_934643535.1 uncultured Clostridia bacterium
GCCTATTTCCGCCGTCAAAATGGGCGGGCCTTTTTCCCTCCGCTGCCTATCGCCGCCCTCGCCCCCGCGGTCGGCGTGGGTCATACGCAAGCCTTGCGGGTTGGGATATTTTGGCGTGGCTTGGCTGATTCAGCAGGGCCACAGGCAAGCGGGTTTTGGAAAGAACGTTGGCCTGTGGCGCGAGCCGCGAGACCTTCCGCCGAGCGGCGGCCTTGGGGACGAAAGCGCCGGAAACGCGAGGCCCTCCGCCGAGCGTTTCCAGAGCGCCACGTTATCTTCACAGCCCTGCGCGGCTCCGCCGCGCAGTCCGGCCCAAGGGGCACTGCCCCTTAAGAGAGGCGGAGGGGGACGGGGACGTTTTCAACGACGGCGATCAGGATGCGCTCGGCGGAAATGCCCTTCATCTTCGCGTCCGGGTTGGGCATGATGCGGTGGGTCAGAACGGGCAGCACCATACGCTGCACGTCCTCAGGCAGGACGTAGTCCCGGTCGTTGAGCAGGGCACAGGCCTGCGCACCGCGGATCAGCGCGATCGCGCCGCGGGTGCTGACGCCCAGCTGCAGGCTGGGGTGATTGCGGGTCATGGCGGCGATGGAAGCAATGTAGTGCCGCACTTCCTTGGAGCAGTAGACCGTGCCCACCAGCCCCTGCATGTCGATGATGTCCTGCGCGGAGCAGACAGGCACCAGCTTGGACTGGGGCTTTTCGGTGCCGGAGAAGCGCTCCAGCACCGCCATTTCCTCCTCAAGGGTGGGATACCCCATGGAAACGCGGATGAAGAAGCGGTCCATCTGGGCCTCGGGCAGGGGATAGGTGCCCACGAATTCCGTGGGGTTCTGGGTGGCCAGCACCATGAAGGGCTTGGGCAGGGGATGGGTCACGCCGTCCACCGTGACCTGATATTCCTCCATGACCTCCAGAAGGGCGCTCTGGGTCTTGGGGGAGGTACGGTTGATCTCGTCGGCCAGCGCGATCTGGCACATGATCGCGCCGGGATGGTACTCCATCTCCCCGGTTTTGAAATTCACCATGGTGAAGCCCGTCACATCGGAGGGCACCACGTCCGGCGTAAACTGGATGCGGTTGAAGCTGCAGTCCAGCGACTTGGCCAGCGCGCTGACCATGGTGGTCTTGCCGGTGCCGGGCACGTCCTCCAGAAGAACGTGACCCTTGCACATCAGCGCGATCAGCAATAGCTCGATCACCTCGTCCTTGCCGACGATGACCTTGCCGATATTCTGTTTCAGTGCGGAAATAACCTGGCGCGGATTGAGCATAACAACGCTCCTTTGTTCTGGCATATTTCATTTGTCCGTCCGAAACACGGTGAAGGCCGTCCTTCGGAAAGCACCATTCTGTATTATATCGGAAGTTGCTGTATTTAACAAGTGTATGACAAAAGTTTTACGCCTTTGCGGCGGTCTGAAGGCCGCCTTTTGTTTTTTCATTGTATTTCAAGGGCTTCAGCAGGATTTCGGGCCGTGGGACGGCAAATAAAAAACGTTGAATGATATTTTGGCATCTTGCAGGGGAGAGGGATTTCATGCTGGCATTGATCGAAAGCGTTAACAGCGCGGTCAACGATTTTATCTGGGGCGTTCCCGCCATGATTCTGCTCATGGGCGTCGGCCTGTATCTGAGTATCGGCACTCGTTTTGTGCAGCTGCGTCAGTTCGGCACGGCCATGAAGGTGACGCTTGGGCGTATCTTCAAACACGATAAGGCGGGCAAGGGCGCGCTGACCCCCTTTCAGGCGGTGTGTACGGCGCTGGCGGCGACAGTGGGCACCGGCAACATCGCCGGTGTGGCGGGCGCGATCGCGATTGGCGGCCCCGGCGCGGTATTCTGGATGTGGGTATCCGCGCTGCTGGGCATGTGTACCAAGTTCGCCGAGGTAACGCTAGCCGTGCATTTCCGGGAGCGGAACAAGCACGGCGACTATGTGGGCGGGCCTATGTACTATATTCAGAATGGTCTGGGCCGGAAATGGCGCTGGCTGGCCTATGCCTATGCCCTGTTGGGCGCACTGGCCTGCTTTGGCATCGGCAACACCACCCAGATCAACACCATTACCGTGGCCGTCAGTTCCGTACTGACCAGCTTCAATCTGATAGGCGAGGCGGCGCTGCCCACCTTCCGCTGGATCTTCGGCGGCCTGATGGCGCTGATCCTGATGATCGTGCTGCTGGGCGGCCTGAAGCGCATCGGCACCGTGGCGGAAAAAATGGTGCCCTTCATGGCGCTGTTCTATATCGTGCTGGCGTTGGGCGTGGTGTTCACCCATCTGGAACGGATCCCGCTGGTGTTTGAGCAGATCTTCGTTGGCGCGTTCAATCCGTCGGCCTTTACCGGCGGCGTGGTGGGCAGCTTCTTCCTGAGCATGAAGAAGGGCGTTTCCCGCGGCATTTTCTCCAATGAGGCCGGACTGGGCACGGGGTCGATCGCTCACGCCTGTGCCGAGACCGATCATCCCGTCAATCAGGGCTACTTCGGTATTTTCGAGGTATTTGCCGATACCATCGTCATCTGCACCCTGACGGCGCTGGTCATTCTGCTGAGCGGCGTGCCCATCCAGTTTGGCGAGGCGGCGGGCGCGGAGCTGACCATCAGCGGTTTCGTGGCCACGTATGGCAACTGGGTGACGATCCTGACCGCTGTGGCGCTGTGCAGCTTCGCGTTTTCCACGGTGCTGGGCTGGGGCCTGTACGGCGCGCGTTTCGTGGAATACCTGTTCTCTTCCCATAAGGCGCTCAAGCCGTTTATGGTGATCTTTTCACTGGTGGCCGTTCTGGGCGCCACGATGGATCTGGGCCTGATCTGGGAACTGAGCGACACCTTCAACGGCCTGATGTCCCTGCCCAATCTGGTGGGGCTGTTCCTGCTGAGCGGCGCGCTGTTCAAGCTGCTGCGGGAACGGGCCATGGCGGAAGAAACTTCGCCGCTGGCCGCGCGGGAGAATGGATAAAAACGGGAATACGCCTGCCGCAGAAAATGTGCGGCAGGCGCATTTTTATGCCTGATTCATTTGTTCCAGCACGCGCCTGCGCGTCTGCTGGAGACGGCCCAGCACCTGCAGGAGCTGCGTGTCGGTCTGCTCCACCCGCGCCCTGGCGTCGCTGATCTTGCTCAGTACCGTCCAGTCGCTGATCAGTCCGTCCCACATCAGGTCGGCCACGCGCCAGAAATCGGACAGTTCCGCCGAGGCGCTGCACTGGACGCGCACGTCCTTCAACTCCCGGTTGAACCGCTCCAGCGCCCGGCGGAAGTCCTCCAACTGCCGTTGGGCCTTGTCCATGCGGGAATGCTTGATAAGCCCGGAGATCATCCCGCCGCCCAGCAGATCGTAGACGCCCCAGCCTCTGGCGCTGCGCAGGGTGTCCAGCACCTGCTGCGCCAGACGGTGCGCTTCCTGACCGGCATGGATTGCCTCTTCGGTCTCCCGGAGAAGAGAAGCATCATCGTTCATGGTCTTGTCCTTATTCCTTCGCGCCTTCCAGAATTTTCAGCGTGGAGCTGGTGCCCAGACGGCTGGCGCCCGCATCCACCATGGCCAGCGCTTCCTGCCAGGAGTGCATGCCGCCCGCGGCCTTTACCTTCATCGTGGCAGGGATGGAAGCCTTCATCAAAGCCACATCTGCCACGGTAGCTCCGCCGGTGCCGAAGCCGGTGCTGGTTTTCACATAATCCGCGCCCGCCTTGACGCAGGCTTCGCAGGCCAGCTTCTTTTCCTCGTCGGTCAGGTAGCAGCACTCGATGATGACCTTCACCAGCGTTCCGTTGGCCGCTTCCACCACGTTGCGGATGTCCTTTTCCAGCAGTTCCAAATTACCGCTCTTCAGTGCGCCCACGTTGATGACCATGTCCACCTCGTCCGCGCCGTTGGCGATGGCGTCCTTCGTCTCAAAAGCCTTGACGGCGGGGGTGTCGGCTCCCAGAGGGAAGCCGATCACGGTGCAGACCTTCACGGGGCTGCCTTTCAATTCTTCGGCGGCCAGCGCCACATAGCAGGGATTCACGCATACGCTGGCCGTGCCCAGTTCCCGGGCCGTGGCGCACAGCTCCCGGATCTGTTCAGGCGTAGCAGTGGCTTTCAGCAGCGTGTGGTCGATCATGGATGCGATCTGTTGTTTCGTCATGGTTTTTCTTCCTTTCGATTTTTCTTTATGTTCCTTTTTGAGTCAGTTGATTCTAATTTTCCAATGATTCCCGCTTCGTTTTCCACAAAAATCATCAGTGTTCAGCGAGCCATAAGGCCTTCCGCCGAACGTCGGCCTTTCTGTGCCAATCCGCGCCGAAGCCTGCCAGACCCGCGAGCCGCGAGGCCTGTCGCCGAGCGGTGGTAACTCCGCAGCTAACTTTCTTTCCCTCGAGCAACCTGCGCGCACAGCGCGCAGTCCGGGGTGCAGGGGCACTGCCCCTGCCGCGAAGCTCGTTGCCGAACGTCGGCCTTTCTTTGCCAATCTGCGCCGAAGTCTGCCAGACCAGAGAGCCGCGAGGCCTGTCGCCGAGCGGTGGTAA
>CAKUCE010000249.1 GCA_934643535.1 uncultured Clostridia bacterium
CAGGTGATTGCCGAAATTCAGATTCGCACCATCGCCATGGATTTTTGGGCCAGCCTTGAGCATGATGTTCGTTACAAAGTGGACAAGACTAGGCTGCCAGCGGGCATTAATGAGGAAATGCTGGCATGCGCTGATCGGATTGCTGAGATCGACCGAAAGATGCAGGATATGTACCGACGCATCAAGGCGGCGGAAGGAAAATGAAACTCTTTCCTGCCTGAAATAGCGGAAGAAGGTTCTCGTTAAGCTGAAAACCTGATCACAGACCAGCTTTTACCCGTTATCCGATTGCGCATGGCAGACCCACCATTCTGAATTTCCGCTGTCATAATCAAAGATCAGCTTCTGACGTTTTTATACGTTTTTTCCTAAACAACTTCATTTCAGCATGGGATTTGCTTCACCGAACCTCCATGCAGCAGTCTTCCTTGCTGGTTTTCCAAGATCATCAGGCGCAGCTTGCTGCCCGCCTCCTGAATGAACGGTTCAGTGCGAATTTGGCTCGCCAGATAGCGCTGAATCACGCTTTCAAACTCCTCATAGCCCTTGCCGCCCATTGACTGAACGCCGGGGTTGCTGATGAACACATGCTCTATCGTCTGGTGGTAGGCCTGAATGATCTCAGCGGAGATGGAGTAGCGGTAATCGTGCCTATATACCTCAAGCCAGTTCTTCAGGCCCCCGAGCGTTCCATTACCCTCCTTTGCTAGGTGGTGGAAATTTTTACCAGAATCTACTGCTAACATAAACGAGGCAAGCAGGGCTTTGTCTTCCCTGTTTTAGCAAATTACAGCGTATACATTTGCGTACAAGACCGTGAGGATCCATAATTTGCGACCGGCATATTCAAACAAGAGGGCGGAAGAAAAATGCTCGGTCTTTACACTGCTTCTTCCCGGCAAAAGGCAGCCAGCGGAATGGAATGTTCCGATGTTCTTTCCAGGCAGATGGCTTCCTTACGAGTTGACCTGTCATATCCCTGCGTTCTTTTGTCCTGTTGAGCAGACTGGTAACGAATCATATATGCCAGCAGCGTCAGGGCCGTCAACAGAAAAAGCAGAGCAATCCGTTTCAGCCAAAAAGGGTTTTTCAATTGTTTTCCCTCCTGATACAAATTGTTTTGTTATCATTCTGCTGCCCAGTGATTGCGGACGGCAGTATAGAGCCGATACCCGCCGGCAAAATGATGACAGTCAAAACCATTTTGGGAGAGAATTCGGCAGGCCAGATAACTTCTCAACCCCGACTGGCACATGACGTACACGGGTTTTTCCTGGTTCAGCTCCCGCAGCCTCGATCGAAGCTCCTCCAGGGGGATCAGGAGATGAAAGCCCTCCGCATGTCCTTTTTCATATTCCTCCCGGCTGCGCACATCCAGCCGCTGCGCGTCCCGGGGCAGCCGTTTCAGGTCTCTGTAGAAAAACTGCTTTACCTTGCCGGACAAAACGTTTTCTGCCATAAAGCCCGCCACGTTCACCGGGTCGTTGGCAGAGGAATAGGGAGGCGCATAGGCCAGATCCAGCTCCTTGAGTGCAGGCGCTTTCATCCCTGCCTGCATGGCGGTAGCCAGCACATCAATGCGCTTGTCCACGCCGTCCTCGCCAACAATCTGCGCGCCCAGGATGCGCCCGTCCTCCCGTGCAAAGAGCAGCTTCAGCGTCATATTCTTCGCTCCGGGATAGAAGGAGGTATGAGACAGCGGAGAAAGAATAACCCTATCGTAAGGCAGGTTCAGCGTTCGGGTCTGATTTTCATTGACGCCCGTGGCAGCCGCCGTCAGGCCGAAGATTCGCAAAATGGAGGTTCCCGCCGCGCCTCTATAGCAGGATTCCAGCCCGGCGATATGATCGGCAGCTGTCCGTGCCTGCCGGCGAGCAGGTCCGGCAAGCGGTACGGTTCCCCTATGTCCGGTGACTGTATGGGCAACTTCTGCCGCGTCACCCACAGCATAAATATCCGGGTCGGAGGTCTGCATATGGCCGTTTACGGCAATGCCGCCATTCAATCCAAGTGTCAGTCCCGCAGCGCGGGCCAGGCTGCCGTCCGGAGAGACGCCGGCAGCCAGAAGGACCATGTCCGTTCTGAGCCGCTTGCCTGACGTCAGGTTCACCAGAACCCCGTCCGGCTGGTACTCAAAGGCTGTCACGCCACAGCACAAACGCAGTTGAACGCCGTTGCTTCTCAGATGGGCGTGAACAAAGCCCGCCATGTCGGGATCCAACTGACCCAGCACCTGCCGGTGCATTTCCACCAGGGTCACATTGATTCCAAGCCGATGCAGGTTCTCCGTCATCTCCAGACCGATAAATCCCCCTCCCACAACAACGGCGGATCTTGCTTTGTGGGCGGCGGCCTCTCGAACGATCAGGAAAGTATCCTCTACTGTGCGCAGGGTGTAGATCCGATCGTTGTGTACTCCCGGAATCGGAGGCCGCTGGGGTTTTGCGCCGGGAGCCAGAATCAGTTTGTCATAGCTTTCCTCGTATTCCCTGCCCGTGTCTTTTTCCAATACGGTCACAGTCTTTTTTCCCCGGCAAATGGACTTCGCCTCATGGCGCACCCGGGCCTCGATCCGGTAAAGGTTCCACAGGGACGCCGGGGTCTGGAGCGTGAGCTCGCCGGCGGACTGGATCTCCCCGCCGATATAGTAGGGAAGTCCGCAATTGGCATAGGAAACAAAACCGGAACGCTCCAGAATCAGGATTCGTGCGCTTTCGTCCAACCGGCGGAGCCTTGCCGCCGCAGTTACACCGCCCGCCACGCCGCCAATGATGACCACTTTCATTTTCCTACCCCCTCGTTTCATACAATGTGCCAAGCCTTCCTGGGTAAGAAAGTTCTCCTGATTGGTTTTTTGGTTTTTTGCGTATAGCCCAAAAAGGAAAAACTCGCCGTCGAAATGATTGTTTCGCTCTGCCGCCGCGCCTTTCGGAAAAACCATTTGTTCTGTTGGTGTTTGTGAAGAATTCTCTGTCGTCCTGGTAGGGTATGCTCATAGGATTGCCTTTTGCTCCACTTTATCCAATTACAGTATACGATAGACGGAAGAATTCATCAAGCGGTATACACCATAGATACAGAGTGAAATGAGTATCGGAGGGCGTTCCTGAATTTCATTCATGAGAATTCTGCTGGCAAAAAGGCCGATATTGCCGCCGCAGGGCTCCGTATGATATAATGACGCTATCAGAAACGAGCGCCAGCGAAAGCCAGACGCTTTTCGCGAATGATTTTCAGACAGGTTGGATTCTGCGCAACCAGACGTCAGGCGACTTAAACAGGAAACAAAGCAGCGTAACAGGGAGGAAAAAGAATGAAGTATAGACGCGCCTATTCCGCCAGAACCGATGAAAAAACCATTCCCCGCTACGAAGCCAGGCTGCGCAAGCATATTCTGCTGGTACCGTCCGCCATCCGCGAATGCAGCGGTATCGTGATCTTCGGGCGGCGCATCAAGTCCATCGCCTTTACCACCGACCTGTGCATAGTGCGCAATATGGACGCCGACGCAGTGCTGGCGGTGTATCCCTTCACCCCCCAGCCGGTCATCATCCAGGCGCTTCTGCTGGCGGCGGACATTCCCGTATTTGCCGGCGTGGGCGGCGGGCTTACACAGGGCAAGAGGGTCTGCACCCTTGCCGGATACGCCGAGCTTCAGGGCGCGGCAGGCGTCGTTATGAATGCACCCACCAGCAATGACGTGCTCCGTCAGGTGTCTCGTCTGGTGGATATTCCCGCCATCGTCACCGTTGTAAATGACCGGACGGACTTTCAGGCGCGAGTGGAAGCCGGAGCGGACATTTTTAATGTAGCCGCCGGTCCAGACACGCCGGAGCTGGTGCGCAAGATTCGAAAGGAACTACCGGATTTCCCTTTGATCGCTACCGGCGGTCCCACAGAGGAATTCATTCGGGAAACCATTCAGGCAGGCGCTAACGCCATTTCCTGGACGCCTCCGCCCACCGCCAGCTTGTTCAAGGAATCTATGGCAGCCTACCGGGAGGACAAGCCCCATCCGTGAGTTCTCAAAAAAATGCTCGCCAGAAAGGAAAACCGTCAGGCGTATGCCCACCTTCCCACATAACCTCACCTTGATTGGGAGAAAATTGCCGTTCTTTGTGGAGTTTGATTTAACACGACCTGTCCAAAAAGGGTATAATAAAAGTAAGGAAACTGCACAGCGGTTTCTGCTTGCTGATCACTCTATGTTTTTCATCGTACGGTAGCAAGCACGGCATGACAAAAGGCAATGAGAGAGACGGCCCGACCGACCCGTTTACACAGCGGTAGACGCGCATTCGCGTCACCCGGACAGCCGCCAGGCATTTGTATCTCCAAAGCCGGAAGAAAGGACGAGCGATTCAGAAAACAGAATTTCACATCGAGTCGCCGGAGTGGATCAAGTCCCGCTTGTGGGGGAGCTTTTGCCACCTTATACCATCCGTCACGGAAAGCGGCGCCGGGAGCGCTGTATGGCGTCCGTCTC
>CAKUCE010000250.1 GCA_934643535.1 uncultured Clostridia bacterium
GATATTATGAACGCACTCGGTGTTTCTGCTGATATGATATTTTGCGATGTCATTGATGCGGGTGTAACTGAGAAGAACAATCAGCTTGACGCAAAAGTTTCTCAACTTTCCACCAAGGATAGAAAGACCGTCTATGATGTACTTGACCTCTTGGTTAGAGACCTGTCCAAATGATTTAAAAGTTCGGCTCTGTGCCGAACTTTTTTCTTACACTGATAAACGGGGATAAGGTTACCGATATTTTATTCCTTATTCTGCGCATAAAATGGCGAAAAAATGGCACAGAAAAGCCGATGACACGGAAATGAAAAGATGTTATAATAATACCGTCAATCAGTGGGCCTGTAGCAAGGGTCCACTTTTATTATACAAAAAAGGAGCGTGCAAAAATGAAATACTGTCCCTACTGCGGCGCCGATATTCCGGACGGTGCCGTTTCCTTTTACGCTGAATGCGGAAAAGCATTACCGGCCAAGAAGGAGAAGCCAGAGAAGTCAACGCCGATGAAGAAATCATCTGCAGGCAAAAAAAGCATAAATCCTCGGTCATGACCGATGCTGAGCTCCGGAAAGCGTACAATGACGGCTATGACGGATACTATGAGGATCTTCTACCAGTCGATCACGGCAAGGAGCGCTTTGAAACGGACTCTGCCCCGGTAAAAAAGATCATCATCCTGGCAGTCGGTGTGCTCGTTGTGATTGGGCTCTGCGTACTGATGCTGTATTTCGTTTGATAGTTGTAAATCCGGTGCGCCGCCCGTGTAATATAAGTAAAAAGCACGCGAGGTGGCAGAGATGATTTATTTATCCAAAGGGATTGTGCAGAAAGGCTCTACGGAACAGCTCCTATTCGTTTTGTATGGTGGTCAGAAATTTGAACTCACAGGAAATGCCGCAGCAGCATGGCTGAACGGCCGCTTCAATTTTGCGGAAGCTCTCGGGTGCAATGAGGCCGCGGTTACTTATCTGCAAAAGCTGGGGCTTGTGGAAACCGAAACGGACAATGATGAGCTTTTCCGTTATCGGATCGCATCAAAGTGCATCTTCTGTCCGGCAGACACTGCCAAGACATCCGTGCTCAGGGCTATGGATAAAGAAATATTGCAGTGGCTGAAGAATGCCGGAGTTCGTCTGACCGTAGCAGAGCTTGTATATCTCATAGAAAACGGGATCAAGCCCACGCAGGACCTTCTGTATACGGATAACCGGCAGAGACTGATTGAACGGATCTACACGGTCGATACGATTGCAGACAATCTCCTTGAAAGTCAAATGGAAACAGCAAAATGCCGCGATGCCGTTGTGCAGAGTCTGCTGCGGCTGTTGAAAAAGAAATTAGTGCTCGTATTGTGAGGTGAAATCGGATGAAGGAAAGGTTCAAGCAACTCCCTGAGCCATTGCAGCTGCAGGTGATCCGGCGCTTTGCCTTAGCAATCGTATTTGTGCTTCTCTTCTTTATTACGCTGTTCGGCTTTTGGGATGTATACCTTTTCCTCCCCTGTTTGCTCTTTGCCGGATTCTTTATTGTAAATGCCTTACGGCTGTTTTATACTTGTATCAGGGGAGATTATATTGCGGTAAGCGGCACCTGTGTCCGGGTGGAAACGACTGCGATACGAAAGCGCGTAAAAAGCCTGACGCTTGAGTATGAAGAGGAAGCGCCGAGGCTTTTGACCGTTTCCATACGCGAAAGAATGAAACGGCTCAGCGTGGGAGATACTGTGACTATATACTTATCGGAGAAGACGCCGGTGTACAGCCGTGACGGAGCATATCTGATCTATGGCTACTACGCCGTTGAAATAAGAAAAGGGGCCTGACTATGACAGACAGAGACAGAATACTCGGCTTACTGGAGGAGATACACAGTCTGGTCGAGGAAAACGGGAATGCAGACGGAACGCTTCGTTTTGATGCACTGAGGGCAATGGTTGCCTTGGACTTTGCCAAAACGGAGATTGAAAAGATGATTTCGGGGCAAATTTCCCAAACGGATTGACTGTTTCGGTGGATTGTGCTATACTAACATTGTAAGTTTCAAGATTTCCTAAGAGAAATCCGAGTAATCCGAGTTTTCAAAGTGTCAATTAGCACGCTGTGTGCTGGTTGGCACTTTTTTGTTTCTGTCGGTTTCTACCCGTGATAAGCGGGATGAAATAAATATTTTTGTTGCAGGCGACCCCTGCAGAAAGGAGTACCCTATGTTAAAAGTATTTGCAACCCAAGTCGTTGTATCACGAGGATATGACGGCGCAGCAGCCATCAAGTTTTCGGAGAAAGGTGATGCGGTGAGATTCCGGATCGGCAAGAAGCTCTATGACCCTAACGCTGAGAATAATGCTCGGTGGATCAATCTGGCAGTTAAGGGCTTCGGTCCGATTTGCGAGCGCATCAAGAAGATGCAGCTCAAGGATGGATCCTTTGTCAATCTTATCGGCCGTCTGGACGAGGATGTTTGGGAAGACCAGCAGACTCACGAGAAGAAAAGCGCAATGGTCATCATTCTGGATGATATTGAGTATGCTTCCGGCGGAGGTAAGTCTAAGGATAACCAGAACACCGATGAAGCGCAAGGACATCCGGCATCATCGCCAGCACCGGCAGCGGCCGCACCCGCAAATAACGGCGGCGGCTTTACCGGCTACGAGTCGTTTGGCGGCGGCAATTCCTTCTTCGACGAAAACTGAGAGGCAACAATTGAATCGGGCGTATAAGAGGCGCACATGAGTGACCGTATGGTTTCTTGTGTGCGCCTTTTTGCGTTCAGAAAGGACATCTCTATGAACAACAAAGACCGAAAGCGGCAAATTGCCTATGAGGTGCTGATGATTTTGGGACTGCTGGCGCTGCTGACATTCATCTGCAGACTCTGGCCGATCCTGCTGCTCATCATTCTCGGCATTTTTGTTGCAGCGATCCGACTGCTGTTTCTATCCGGTAATCGTGTTGACCCGGTAGAACCGCAGCCGCTGCTTCCTGCCCCCATACCGGCACCGACGGAAAGCGACCTGCGGAAGCTGGCGCATTCTCTCATTACGAACCGAGTCACAACGCTCGTGCTGAATGAGTATCCGAATGCCAGATGGATCTGGGAAACACCGAATGCGTTTGAACTGATTGAACTCGGCGAGGAGGTCTATATCCTGCTCAACCGAGCCGGCGGTTATCGCAAAGCAAAGGTCGTTATTCAGAATCTTCAGGTTATCGGCCTTCAGTATCAGGAGATACCGAGAAAGCCGGATGAGTCTGAGGAACGGACGGAAGCTCCTGCCACAGAGCAACCGAACGAAAACTATGAGCTCATCGCCTTTGAATGGGCGGAGTCTCACATCTTTGAGCTGAACGCACGGTGTAATGACGCCATCGGTCAGGGATTGACCGAAATCATCCTGATGGCCGACGACCTTCCTGCCCGCGAGAGTTGGGAGAATGTCTGCCTGGAATTGCAACGGGCAGAGCTTGAGGATGTGGAATGTATTCCGGAGGGAATCAAAATCGATCTATCGCACTGAGTGCAGAAAGGGAGTAAAGTATGGCAACATACATCAACAACATTTTTAATTTCGGCAGAAGTCTGCCGTCGCCGTTTGACACCATCGCAAACAAAAAGGTCAAGGTGTCCTCTAAATACGGCGACGGGACAACTTCTACCCTTTGCGGAACGGTGATCAAGGCAGTCCATGCGGTCTGCCATTGCATGGACGGGTCCGGTGAAGGCGCTGTCGGCATCATAGATCATCGCACGGCGGCAGAGTATAAATCCTCTGCCAGCGCGGATGCCTATCATCTTGTGGTGTACGATAGCAACACCGGCAGCCTGATGGCAAGCGTTTATGACAGTAACATGGAGACCTTTGAAAACTACACCCTCAACAGCAGCGGTCGTGATGGAGCCGCCGTAATGATGGCGCTGTTTCCGATGCTGATGCAGGACGATGAATTCAAAGAGAACTTTGAGGCTTACCAGGACGAGCTGAACTCTGGCTATCCCCATATGGATAAGGCTACGGAATACATGGCGCTTATGTGCGACAACGCCTATCGCCGTATCAAAGATGACAGCTGCGTTGCCCATATCAAGGTCAATGTAGATAAGGCAGGCAATCTGATGCGTGTATCTCAGACGCACCTGGATTCCGGCAGTTTTACACCGACTACGGTACTGGCGGGTGAATTCAAGATTTTTGCCCAGACCGGACCGGCGCAGATTTATTCCGCAACGGAAACCATCGACCATGCCGACTTTGAGGGACAGTATGTGTTGAACAAACGCACCTTCACGCCGCAGGAAACGATGCTGATTCCAAAGCTTCCGGAGTGGTACATCATCCCGAAGGAAGTTGTAGACATCTGCAAGCACGCCAAGGCGACAACCGGAAAATCCATGCAGATGCGAAATTTCCTGCTGCGCGGACCGGCAGGTACGGGCAAGACAATGGGCGCAAAAGCCATTGCCACAGGACTCGGTCTGCCGTATATGAA
>CAKUCE010000251.1 GCA_934643535.1 uncultured Clostridia bacterium
TGGCTCAGCAGCGTCTCGCTGGGGTTTGGCACGGGGATCATCCCCTCGGAACGCATTTCGAACACGCCCAGCTCGTTGACGGAGCCGAAGCGGTTTTTCACCGCCCGAAGCAGCCGGTATTCATGCTGACGGTCGCCCTCGAAGTACAGCACGGCGTCCACCATGTGCTCCAGAATGCGCGGGCCTGCCAGACTGCCTTCCTTGGTCACATGGCCTACGATGAAGGTGGACGTGCCGGTTTCCTTGGCGTAGCGGACGATGGCTCCGGCGCTCTGGCGCACCTGACTGACGCTGCCCGGCGCGCTGGCGCTGTCCTCGGACACCATGGTCTGGATACTGTCGATGATGAGCACGTCCGGCTGCATGCCTTCGCATTTTTCCAGAATACTCTCCACATCGTTTTCCGCCAGCACGAACAGCTTGTCCTGCGGTACGCCGATGCGGCTGGCGCGCATCTTGATCTGCCGCGCGCTTTCCTCGCCGCTGACGTACAGCACCCGGCAGCGCCGGCTCAGACTGCCCGCCACCTGCAGCAGCAGCGTGCTTTTGCCGATGCCCGGATCGCCGCCCAGCAGAATGGCGCTGCCGGTGACCAGCCCGCCGCCCAGCACCCGGTCCAGCTCCTCGTTGCCGGTGGAGGAACGGGGTTCCTGCCGGTCCTCCACCTCACTGAGAGCCACGATCTCGCTTTTGCGGGTCGTCTGATACCTGGCGGCTTTTTCCGCCGTTTTGCTGGGAGCGGGCGCAGGGGTGCTGCGGCGCTCCTCGAAGGTGTTCCACTCTCCGCAATCCGGGCAGCAGCCCAGCCAACGGGCGGCTTCATAGCCGCAGGACTGGCAGACGTAAACGGTTTTCTCCTTGGCCAAAGAGGGCTCCTTTTCTGCCGCCCGCACATCTGCGGGCTGACCTTATCATAACAGAATACATGTCACCGCGCCATGGCTACCTTTGGGGAATGCTGTCGCATGGCCCGAAAAACGTTCGCCATCTTTCGCGGGGTCGGATATACCTGACCAGTATACCACAGACCGCGGGGCTTGCCTAGAAAGAGACGGGGAGATTTTATTTTTAACATTCTTTATTTACAGACGGATCAAAAAAGGCCCGGTCCAGACCGGACCGGGCGCAGCATAAAATCCAGGGGCTCCCTAAAACCACGGCAGGCACCGCAAGGAAGCGAGTGCCCGGTGGGCACAGTGACCCGCAGGTGTGACACGAAGAGCAGGGACTACTGCCGTAGTCCCTGCGACGATTGAATGGCAGCAGTGCCTCCTAGCCTTTCCTCTTACTGCATCAGCAGATAATTGAAGCCGTTACGGATGGCGTACTGATAAGCATAGGAGCCGCGAGCGCAGCAGAAGGTCAGCCGGTTTTGCGTGGGGAAGCTGTCCTCCTTGAAGCTGGTCGCGTTGGGGCCGGCATAAATGGTCGACAGACGGTAGCAATCCTCGAAGGCCCCGGACAGAACGGTCAACTCCGGCTGATCGGAAAGCACCAGCAGTGCCATCTGCGTATTGCCCGCGAAAGCGCCGGACTCCACGGTGGTCAGGGCGGCGGGGAGCGTAAAGACGCCCTTGCTGCCGTCTACCTTCAGGGTAAAGGAGGCAGAGCAGCCGCTTCCGTCCGTCGCGATAGCCGTAATGCGGGAGGTTCCTTCCTTGTTTGCCGTCAGTACACCGGCTCCATCCACAGACACGACGTCTTCCGCCGAGCTGGTCCAGCGAACCTCCTGCAGATCGTCCAGCTGCGGGTAGACGGTATATTCGGCGCTGAGCCGGTCGCCCACGCGGCAGCGAACGGTTCCCACGGCGGAAAGCCTGATCTCCGTGGCTTCCTGGGCGGGATAATTCACATAATTGCTGCGGTTGGAATCGCTCTGATAACTGCCGCAAATGCCGCTTACCCAGTAGCGATAGGTGTTGCCCGGCTGCGCGGTCGTATCCGTAAAGGACAGGGTGTTGCCGTCGACGGTTCCCACCGTTTCAGCGAACGAAAAAGGTAAACTGCGTTCGATCAGATAGCTGTCGCATTTTTCACCGGCGGTCCAGCTGACGGTGATCTTCTGGTCGGCATAAGCGGCCGTCACATTGCTGGGCCGTTCCACATAAGTGAACGCAGGCGCGGCGACGGTGTTAGCGTCAGAAGCAGCCGAAGTAACCACAGCATCGAAGACTCCATCCCGGCGAGTACCGCAGACGGCCCTGACCTGATAGCTGTACTGAACGCCCCTCTTTACGTTCGTGTCATTATAGGACATGGTGTCTCCCTTTTTCCTCGTGCCGCAAACATAAAACTTCATTTCGCCGCCGTCTTCGCTGCGATAAATGTAGTAATAGATCGCATTGCCATTGGGTTTCCATGTCAGCTTCATCGAATTTCCATCCTGCTCGACACTTTGAAGCACAGGAGCAGACGGGACCGTATAGAAGCTGTGCAGGCCGCTGACGATGGTTTCACTGGAAGTCTCATACCAGAAACGATAATAATATCGCGTACCGGGAGTCAACTGGCCGTACCACTTGTTCAGATCGTAGTTGATCAGAAGAACCTTCTTGTTTGCCGGTTCCGATTTGCCGGTCATCTGATTGGGGTCCGTGCCGAAGTCAAAGCCACAATTTTTTACATAAGTCAGGGAGATGTTTGCGATCAGTTCAGCATTGGTCGATGTAACATTCTGTACATACACGCTCTCAAAGCCGCTGTCAGTCGGCTTGGCGGTGGAGGTGGTGGTCACGGTGATCGGGTCAGTCTCCGCAAATACATAATTTGTATTACGAACGGACAGATAGTAGGAGTAGTCCATGCCGTCCAGCAGTCCCGTATCCGTATAGGAAACATCAGAAGAGGAAAGTTGAGCGACAGCCTCGTATTCTGCCGATGTTCCAATGTTCAGCGCACGATACAGCCAGTACTCTTTCACATCAGAAGAGCCGCGATCCCAACTCAGCGTGACGGAGCTGCCTGTCACAGCGGTCGCGCGGAAGTTGGTCGGTTTCTGTGCAGCCTGAAGGGTTGTAAATTCATAGGGTTCGGCTTCATGCGTGACGCCCTGCCAGTCCACATACCAGAAGACGATGGACTGTTTGCCACTCTGGAGCCGATGATCCAGATAGGTTCCAAACTTGGCTTCCAGCGCATCCTCGCAGAAGTAGTCCTTTCCGCACAGGTAGGTAAATTCATACACATTTCCGTCCGGCTCATTCAGACGGATGCCCCATTTTTTGACGATCTGCGGCGGAATGAGGCAATAGAAATCGCCGCGATCCACATCTACGCCATCCGTTCCCACCTCGATAAACGCGGGCTGGGAGGGGTCGGGATGCCAGGGGAGCGTAGTAACCGTTACAGCATCACAGAATTCGCCCATGTAGCTTTGACCGTTGGCTTTATTGATCGCACAGGCGCGGTAGGAGTAGGTGTGTTCGGCCTCAAGCCCGTTGGTATCGGTATAAAAGATAAAGCAGTGTCCGTCTCCCTCGATGGTGAAGCGAACAGTGTCGTTTGTAGAAAGATCCGTTCTTTCCACAAGGATGGAATCGGGGGCTACTTCTGGAGTGTTCAGCCGCATCGCGACCTTTTCAGGATGGGGGGAGGAGACCTCCAGCGTCGGCGCCGCCGGGATCAACGGTTTGGCTTCGTTGGTCTTTACTGTCAGCAGTGTCGAGGACCATGCCGTTGTTTCTTTTGTACCGCCATTCCAGAAGATATAGCGGATCGAGTAGGTATATTCAGTCTCAGGCTGCAACCCCACATCCGTGCATTCCCATGAACCAGAAACGGGTTCTACACAGCTCAGAATCGTGCCATCGGAACGCCTGACTTCATAATTGGCAGGCGTTCTGCCGTCCACATTCGTCCAGGTGAGACGAACAAAGGTATCGCCCACTTCCGCAACGGAAAGGGAAGGATAACGATCTACCTGCGTAAAGAAGAAATAAGGGTCAGAAGTATAGGTTGTACCATCGGTAGTAGTTACGAATAAACGATAGGTATAAGGACTAGCAGGCTGAAGTCCGGTAAGCGTATAATAGATTTTCTTTACATATGCCCCGTTCGCATCTTCCGTGCGCCGGACAGGATCCTGACCGCCCAGGCTAAGCTCATAGCCAGCGTTAGAAAGATTCATGCCGGTTTCCAGAAGCGCTTCAATATAGGCTTCCGTCGTAGATCTTACGTCTACAGGAGTGATCTGAAGAACAGGTGCGGGAGGAGCCGTCGTATATCGGAAGAAAGTAACGTCAGGATCACCTGCATACACATAAGCGCCCACGGCGGCCGTTGTGTAATTTCCGCCCCATGCATTCTGCTGAATCACAGTGGCTTTCGTTCCCGAAACATACTTTACGATAGCCCAATGTACGCTATTATTAAAGCGGACAATATCGCCTACATTCGGAGTGTCTACGGCGTAGAAATGGCCCACGCCTGAAACCAACGGAACGGAAGAAGTAGTCCAAAGATTATAAACGGAAACCCCCAATAC
>CAKUCE010000252.1 GCA_934643535.1 uncultured Clostridia bacterium
ATCATCTTCATCGACGAGATCGACGCGGTGGGCCGTCACCGCGGCGCGGGTCTGGGCGGCGGTCACGACGAGCGCGAGCAGACCCTGAACCAGCTGCTGGTGGAAATGGACGGCTTCTCCATCAATGAAGGCGTGATCGTCATGGCGGCGACCAACCGCCGGGATATTCTGGATCCCGCTCTGCTCCGTCCGGGCCGCTTTGACCGTCAGGTGACGGTGAACTATCCCGACCAGGAGGGCCGGGTGGATATTCTGAAGGTGCACTCCAAGGGCAAGCCGCTGTCCGCCGACGTGGATCTGGACAACGTGGCCAAGCGGATGCCCTACTCCACCGGCGCGGATCTGGAAAACGTGATGAACGAGGCCGCCATTCTGGCCGTGCGCCGTCACCGGAAGCAGATCACCCAGCAGGACATGGTGGACGCTATCGCCCGGGTGCAGATGGGCCCGGAAAAGAAGAGCCACAAGGTCAACCCCAAGGACCGTCACGTGACGGCCTATCACGAGGCGGGCCACGCGGTCATCGCCAACCTGCTGCCGGAATGCGACGACGTACATCTGATCACCATCGTGCCCCGGGGACAGGCGGGCGGCTATACCCTCAGCCTGCCGGAGGAGGAGCATGACAACCTGAGCCGCAAGGCGCTGCTGGGCATGATCACCATGGCGCTGGGCGGACACGCCGCCGAGGAGGTGGCGCTGGACGACATCTACACCGGCTCCTCCAGCGACCTGAAGCGGGCCACCGACCTGTGCCGCCGCATGATCACCCAGTTCGGCATGAGCGACGAGCTGGGCACCATGTATCTGGGCAGTGATCAGGAGGTATTCGTGGGTATGGAATTCGGCCAGAGCCGCGAATACAGCGAGCAGAGCGCCGCCGCCATCGACGCGGCTGTGAAGAAGCTGATGGAGACCTGCTACCAGCGGGCCGTCTCCCTGCTGAAGGAGCACTTCGACCAGCTCAAGGGCGTGGCCGAGGCGCTGCTGGAGCGGGATACCCTGAGTCGGGTGGAATTTGAAGCCATCATGAACGGCCAGCCCCTGCCGCCCATGAGCGAGGTGGAAAAGCTGAAGCCCAACCTGAGCGTGGAAGATAAGAACGCCCCTGCCGAGGAAACTGCGGAGCAGCCGGAGACGGATGCGGACGGCAGCGCGGACGAGCCCTTTGTCCAGCCGGAGGATTGGAACCGGCTATGAGCCAGACGATCTTTTACCCCGTGGATCTGCACGTGCACAGCCGGTACTCCGACGGGCTTTTCAGCCCGGAGGAGCTGGCGGCACGGGCCGTCCGCGCAGGCATCAGACAAATGGCTCTGTGCGATCACGATACGCTGGAAGGAATCCAGCCCATGAAGCGCGCCGCTGCCGCCAGCCTGCTGCCCGGCGGAGAACGGATGCGCTTTTTTTCTTCTCTGGAATTGAGCACCGGCGACGGTAGCACCCATGTGCTGGGCTACGGAGCCGATGCGGAAAACGCGGCCCTTTGCCGCACGCTGGAAGACATCCGCCTAAGCCGCCTGACCCGCATGGAGGAAATGCTGAACCGGCTGGAGGCGCTGGACGTTCGTCTGCCGGAGGAGCGCCGGGCGCGGCTGCTGGTTCCCGGCACAGGCCGGGCCCATCTGGCCCGGGAGCTGATGGACATGGGGCTGGTCTCCACCGTGGCGCAGGCTTTCGACCGCTATCTGGGCAGGGGCAAGCCCGGCTATGTGCCGAGAAAATGCCCCTCCGCGCAGGAGGGCGTGGCCCTGCTGAAAGCCGCTGGCGCGGCGCCGGTGCTGGCTCATCCCTACCGGCTTGGGCTGGAAACGGCGGCCATGTACAGCTTTATCCTGTCCCTGAAGGAAGCCGGACTGGCCGGAGTGGAAGCATGGCATCCCTCTGCCAACCGGACGCAGGCCATGGAGCTGGACTCTTTTGCCCGGCGAAACGGCCTGCTGGTCACCGGCGGCAGCGATTTTCATGGGGATGCCAACACACAGGCAGCGCTGGGCCACATGCCCTCCGGCTGGAGCTGCTGGCAGGAGGATTCGCAGCTTCTCTTTGACCTGATTTCCCCTTGCGACTGACACGAAATACGAGGTGCGCTGTATGTACAACCAAGGCTATGTTCCCCAGAATCAAGGCCAGCAGAGCGGCAGCTGGTACGCTCCCCCGCCCCAGCCCCGCCAGCAGCAGGCCCGCCGTTCGGGAGGGAGCTCCGGCAAGCAGCCGCCCCAAAAGCCGAAGAAGAAGCGCTCTCTCAAGTGGCAGCTGATCAAGGTGCTGATCGTCATCGTATTGATCGCAGGCGCGTGTGCGGGCGGCTATATCTGGAAGACCCAGAACGAGGTCAAGCCCTACATGAGCGTTTTCCTGCCCAACGTCTACGTGGACGGCATCCCGCTTTCGGGCCTCACGTGGCAGGAAGGCAGTCAGAAGGTCTGGGAGCAGGCCAACGCCAAGGAAAACAGCTGGTATGTGCGGCTGAAGAATACGTCCGGCCAGTATCAGGACATTACTGCCGACATGCTGGGCATCTCCTTCGACCCCTCGGCGGCGCTGGAAGAGGCGTGGGCCATCGGCCATGCCACGGACGCCAGCGGACGGAAGGATATTTTTGAGCTGCAGCAGGAAATCGCCGCAGCCAAGAACACTACCTATTCCTTTACCAGCGCCCAGCAAAGCGCGGATACCACTCCCATCGACAACATCCTGACCACCCTGCAGACCGTGGCTTACAAGGCTCCGCAGGACGCAGCCCTGCTGTCCTTCAACCCGGACGACCTGAACAACCCCTTCACCTTCCAGCAGGAAAGCTACGGCCAATGGCTGGACGTGACCGCCGTGAAGGAACAGATTCTGGAAATGGTCTCCACCCTGCAAAGCGGCGAAATCCTGCTGAGAACCTCGGCCATCGCCCCCTCCGTCACCGTGGCGGAGCTGAAAAAGAACGTGGAGCTTCGCTTCCGCGCCACCACGGCCATCTCCAGCAAGTCCACGGAGGAACGCACCAACAACATCCGCGTGGCCTTTGAGCGGATCAATGGCACCATCCTGCAAAGCGGCAAGACCTTCTCCTTCAACAGTGCCGTCGGTCGCCGAGAGGCCGGAAACGGCTACTATCCCGCCATTGAATACGCCTACGGCAGCGAGGTCATGGGCATCGGCGGCGGCGTGTGTCAGGCCAGCACCACCGTTTATCTGGCGGCCATTCAGGCCGGGCTGAAGATCAATAAACGGGAAGCACACTCCAATCCTGTCAACTATACGGAAATGGGTATGGACGCCACCGTCAACAGCACCCGGGGCCACGAGGTGGATCTTACCTTCACCAACAACACGGGCAGCCCCATCTATATTTCCGCCCACGTGATTACCTCCTCCACCAACAAAAAAAATCTGGTGTGCGACGTGCGCATCTATGGCCGGTCGCTGGAAAACGTCAGCTATCAGCTGGTCAGCGAGACGGTGGAGGTGGTGCCCAAGCCGGAGGAGCCCACGCTGGACAAGGACGAAACCGGCGAGCATGTAATCTACGAGGACGAGACCAAGCTGCGCTCCAAGGGTCGGGACGGCTACGTGGTGGAGACCTATCTGGTTACCTACACCGACGGCGTGGAAACCGACCGCACCCGCGTCAGCCGGGATACCTATGCCGCCCGGGCCGACCGCTACTGGGTAGGCGTTACGCCGAGATACTGATTTTTGAGGGCAACGAACGCATGAAGACCGTTTTGGGAAAGATTCGCCGCTGCGACGAGGAATATCATCTCTTTGCGCCGGGCGACCGGGTGGCGGTGGGCGTCAGCGGCGGCAAGGACAGCATGCTGCTGCTCAAAGCCCTGAGCCTGTACCGCTACGTGCGCCACGGAGATTTCTCCCTGCAGGCCATCACCCTGACCTCCGGGAAGGAAAAGCCGGACACCTCCGCGCTGGAGGCCTATGCCGCCCAGGTGGGCGTGCCCATTCGCATCGAGCATACGGACATCTACGAAATTCTCTTTGACATCCGCAAAGACAAGCATCCCTGCGCCCTGTGCGCCAAGATGCGGCGTTCCATCCTGTGCCAGCGGGCGCAGCAGCTGGGCTGCAACAAGCTGGCGCTGGCCCACAACCGGGAGGACGTGCTGGAGACCTTCCTGATGAGCCTGATCTTCGAGGGACGGCTGCACACCTTTCACCCCAAAACCCTGATGAGCAAGACCGGCGTTACCGTGATCCGTCCCATGGTCTATGTTCCCGAACGACACGTGATCCACATGCAGCGGGAGCTGGAACTGCCCATTCTGAAAAATCCCTGTCCCGCCAACGGTTACACCAAGCGGGAGGAAATGAAACAGCTGATCTACGAGCTGGCCCGCCGCTATCCCACGCTGGAAGAAAGTATGCTGGGCGCGCTGCGCAACTACAAGCAGTATGCGCTGTGGGAGCCGGTGGAGGAAGAAAGCTCCGAAACGCGATCTTAAGCATGAAA
>CAKUCE010000253.1 GCA_934643535.1 uncultured Clostridia bacterium
GCGTAGTCCGGATTCCCCTTTCCAAAGTTTTTGAATGCAATCTTTCTTCCTACTACATCATCGAACGGCCCTGAGGCGTCGCTGCCGGGGTTGGAGGAAAACATGAAAGGCACGTCCATTCACGGGCTGACCTCCGAGGAGGCCGCCGCGCTCCGGGAAGCCGGGCGCGGCAACCAGCAGCCCAAAAGCAAGGAAGGCGGCGCAGGCGAGATCCTGCGCCGCAATGTGTTGACCCTGTTCAATCTGCTCAACGTCCTTCTGGCCCTGCTGCTGCTTTGCACCGGCAGTTACCGCAATATGCTGTTCATGGGCGTTGTGGTTTCCAACGCCCTGATCGGTACCATTCAGGAGCTGCGGGCCAAGCGCACCCACGACCGGCTGCAGCTTCTGAGCCGCAGTCAGGTATCCGTTCTCCGGGACGGCCGGGAGGTTCAGCTTCCCCCCGACGAGCTGGTGGAGGGCGACGTGATCCTGCTCCGCCGGGGCGATCAGATTCCCGCCGACGGGCAGGTTCTGGAGGGCGAAGCGCTGACGGATGAATCCATCCTGACCGGCGAAAGCGAGAAGATCCCCAAGCATCAGGGCGACACCGTCTATTCCGGCAGCTATCTGGTGGAGGGGCGGCTGACCCTGTGTCTGACCGCCGTGGGGGCCCAGAGCTATATGGGCCGCCTGCAGGCTTCGGCCCGGCAGGTAAAACGCCCCAAAAGCGAGCTGATGGCGGATATGAACCGCATCATCCGCTGGGTATCCGTCCTGATCGTCCCTGTGGGCCTGCTTTTGTACTGGAAGCAGACCGTCGTGCTGGGGCTGGCCCACTCGGAGGCGGTGGTCAAGACCGTCGCTTCCGTCATCGGCATGATCCCCGAGGGGCTGATGCTGCTGACCTCCGTATCGCTGGCGGCGGGCGTAGTGACGCTGGGCCGGAAAAAAACGCTGGTCAACGAGCTGTACGGCATCGAGTCTCTGGCTCGGGTGGACGTGATCTGCGTGGACAAGACCGGCACCCTGACCAGCGGAGAAATGACGCTGGAACAGCTGCTCCCCGCTCCGGGCGTTTCAGAAGACCGGGTGCGGGATCTGCTGGCTTCCTTCCTGTGTGGCATGGGTGCGGACGGCTCCACCGCCGCGGCGCTGACGGCGGCCTGTCCGCCCCGGGCCGCGTTCCGCTGCCTTGAGACCGTGCCCTTTTCCAGCCAGCGAAAGTGGTCGCTGGCGGTTTTGGAGGGGACCGGCAGCGTGATCCTCGGCGCGCCGGAGCGACTGCTTTCCGGCGCGGATCTGCTGAAAGCGCAGGAACTGGCGGCGCAGGGACTTCGGGTGCTGGCCCTGATGGAAAGCCCCGATCTGCCCGGAATCCAGGAGGGAGACGCCCAGCTTCCCGAACGGCGGAAGGCGCTGGCGCTCCTCTGCCTGTGCGATGGCCTGCGGCCGCAGGTTCGCCAGACGGTCGAATATTTCGGTCGGGAGGGCGTTCAGATCAAGGTCATTTCCGGCGACAGCCCTCTGACCGTTTCCAGCGTGGCCCAGCGGGCGGGCATTCCCGGCGCGGAAAAGCAGATCGACCTTTCCCGTTTGGAAGGAGAGAAAGACTACACGGCCCTGAGCCGGGAATACACTGTGTTCGGCCGGGTCTCCCCCAACGACAAGCGGGAGCTGATCCGCGCCCTGCAGCGGGACGGTCACGGCGTGGCCATGGTGGGCGACGGCGTAAACGATATTCCCGCCCTGAAAACGGCGGACTGCTCGCTGGCCATGGCCGGAGGAAGCGACGCGGCCTGCCGGGTGGCTCAGATGACCCTGCTGAGCGGCGGCTTTGACGCGATGCCCCAGATCCTTCTGGAAGGGCGGCGGGTCATCAACAACATCACCCGGGCCGCGTCCCTTTTTCTGGTGAAAAACCTGTACAGCATGCTGCTTTCGCTGGCACTGCTGTTTTTGCCCTTTCCCTATCCCTTCGCGCCCATTCAGCTGACCCTCATCAGCACGCTGACCATCGGCGCGCCTTCCTTCATTCTGGCCCTGCAGCCCAGCAGGGAAAAGACCCAGGGGCGCTTTCTGGAGAACATTCTGCTGCGGGCCCTGCCGGGCGGCGTCTGTACGGCGGCGCTGCTGCTGACGGCTCTGTGCCTGCGGGAGCCGCTGGGGCTGGCTGCGGCGCAGGAAAGCACGCTCTGCACCGTGGTCGCCGCCGCCTCCGGTCTGGTGACGCTGGCGCTGACCTGTCTGCCCTTCCACTGGCTGCGGGCCTGCGTGGTGGCGCTGATGACCATCGGGATGGCGGTGGGAATGCTCTGTTTCCCCAAGGTCTTCTACTTGACCCCGTTGGATCGGGACGTTCGGCTGATCATCGCGGGTCTGTGCGCGTCCGCCCTTCCCCTGCAGCTTCTGCTGGCCGCGCTGATCCGGCGTCTGGAGCGCACCATCCACCGAAAGAAAAAGGCCTCCGGAAATCGTTCTTTCCCGGAGGCCCCGATGGAGCATTGACGGTTCAGCCCTGCGGCATTTGAGGCGCTTCTTTGGTAAAGCCGCTTTCATCCGTCCACGGATCCCAGATATGATACCATCCGTCTTCCAGAATGCCTATTCCATAGGTTCCATACCAACTGGGCCATTCCACCGTCCCGGCGTTTTCATCAGGCTTCTGATAAACGACGGGGCGGTTTGATTTCTGCGAATTATCATAAGCGGGCAGGATAGACAGGTCGATGGTGTAGGGTTCGGAGAAATCCAGATACTTTTTCATCATCCATCCCTGACGGCCAAAGACCTCTACCTGCACCCAGTCGCCCTGCACCCGGATCACCTCGACCGGCGTACCGGTATAATATTTGCCCAGAGAAGGCGCGCTTTTGTCCGGCTCGGTTCGCAGATGGAGGCGGTCGGCGGGGTCTGGATTTTTCACCATGGCATAGCCGCGGCCATTGATGCAGTCTTTAGCCTCCTCCATGGTTTTGGGCAGCGTCGTCCAGTCGATTTTGGTGATGTCGCTCCACGGATGGGAACCGAAATAGAGCAATTGATAATTCCCGTCGCTTTGAACGCAGCGCGGGCCAAAGAAACGCTCTCCAAATCCCATACTGCAAACGCCCCATCTTTTATCTCCGGAGCTATACTTTCTTAACGTGACGCACACATTATCAAACCAACCCAGCGAATTGGTGAAGTTTTCTACGCCGTAGTATACATCCTGCGGCAGGGGCGTGCTTTCGGTCAGCCGAAGGGGGCCTTCGTCCTCATCCACGCCGACGAAGATTTTGCTTCCATCGGATTTCTGCATCAGAAACTGAAGACGTCCAGAGACATAAGAGCCGCTGAGAAAGGTATAATTCGGCATCAGCGCCGCCGCGGCCTGTGCGATGAAGGGACGATCGGGCCATTCCCCCTCGTACTCGGTATATCCCAGCACCGGGAAGCGGGACAGATCGAATTCCTGCAGGATCGTCATGTCCGCCAGCCATGGGGCGGGGAAGGACCGATCGGCAGCCTGCTCGATCAGATTGCCTTCTTTATCCTCCAGCATCCACTGATGTATAATATGGCCGTTTTGATAAAAAACGTATTCCACGATATTATTTTCCGTAGACGACGAAACGACCTCTTCCGTCGGCGCTGCCCAGACGCCGCCCGTCTTCCGAAGACTGGAATAGGTGATTTCAGGATAACCCGAATAGCTCCAATAAAGAGCCTGATCGCTATCCAACAGGAGCGAAGGCAGTTCTCTGGTCTGGTCAAGGGCGTTCGGGTTATCCACGGTGATCTGCCACTGGCCGTTCGTCTTCTCCAACAGGCACAGGATCTTTTGACCGTTATAGAGGATCGCCGCCGCCGCGGTATTGCCCCATTCTGTATAAGCGGCCTCAGAAAAGCCGGGGTAATACTGGTCAAGGCAGCCGGCCAGCTCGTCATATTCTCCCTGTGCAACACAGGCGCATGGAAGGAGAAGCGCGCACAGCAGGAGGAAAAGCAGCACGTAAAGGCGTTTCATTGGGGGATTCCTCTCTTTCCGGAAATTGGGAATTTACTCATAGGACGATGAAAGCGAGGAAAATCTTGCAGCGTGGGCATGAGAATTTTACAGCGTGGGAGGGGGGGCCGCTTCTATATGCCCAGTGGTACAGGGCAAGCGGCATATGCGGCAGTGTGGGGCAGTGCCGATGGTTTGCACCGGGGGTTTGACACGCCGACTACGGCGCGGGTCGGGACTTGCCGTCCTATGGGGTTCTCGCCAGCTTCGGTGCCCGAAGGTTTCCAAAGGGCGAGCGGAAAGCCCTTTGGTGCGCTCGCAGGCGCATACTCCTTGCCCCGGGTGGGGAATGACGCGCCGACTGCGGCGCGGGTCGGGACTTGCCGTCCTATGGGTTTCTCGTTAACTTCGGTGCCCGAAGGTTTCCAAAGGGGAACGAAGGGAAGCGGGTATCCAGTGGATACAACCGCCGAAGGCGGTTAG
>CAKUCE010000254.1 GCA_934643535.1 uncultured Clostridia bacterium
GCGATCCGCGATTCCGCCTACATCAAGTCCGTCAACACCGAGACCGGCGCATGGGACTTCGTCGCCGTGCAGACCGGCGAGTAAGCTTTCAACTTCATCCTTCCTATCCGTCAGGGCGGCTGCGCTCCGCCCGCCCCAGCGGTTCTGCATCGCTGCGGGCGGGTGAGCGTCAGCCGCTTTTTTGGGGCTCTGCCCCCAACCACGGAAGGGGACTCCCCCCTTCACCCCATACTTTCATTCGTTTCTGTTTCAAACCTTTCTCTTGCGGCTTGTCTTTTCCCGAAAGTCATTGTTCTTTTCCTTTTCTTTTCCATTTACATTCTTTTGCCACTCCACCCGTCACGAAGGAGGCTCCCACGATGAGCACCGTACTTCCCTACCTGCTGTCCGGCATTTCCGTAGGCGGCCAATATGCGCTGATCGCCATCGGCTACACCATGGTCTACGGCATTCTGCGCCTGATCAACTTCGCCCACGGCGATGTATTCATGGTGGCCGGCATTCTGATGGTCTACATCTCTGCCAGCGGCCTGCCGCTGTATATTTCCATTCCGCTGGTGCTGGTCCTGACGGCGCTGATCGGCTTCGTGATTGAGCGGGTGGCCTACAAGCCCCTGCGCACGGCTCCCCGCATGAGCATCATGATCTCGGCCATCGGCGTCAGCTATACGCTGCAGAATCTGGTGCTGTACATTACCGGCGGTCTGAACCAGTATTACCCCAGCATTCCCTTTATTTCGGAATCCGTCACCATCGGCACGGCCACCACCAAAATGGTGACCATCGTCACGCCCATTCTGACGCTGATCCTGGTGGTAGCGCTGGTGCTGCTCATCAACCACACCAAAATCGGCATGGCCATGCGGGCGGTCAGCAAGGATTTCGAGACCAGCCAGCTCATGGGCATCAAGATCAACAACGTCATTTCCATCACATTCGTGATCGGTTCCTTTCTGGCGGGCGTGGGTTCCATTCTGTACTTTACCAACTACACCACCGTCATTCAGACCTCCGGCTCCATGCCCGGCCTGAAGGCGTTCGTGGCTGCGGTGTTCGGCGGCATCGGCTCCATTCCCGGCGCGGTGGTGGGCGCGTTCATCATCGGCATTTGCGAGAACCTCATCAAGGGGCTGGACGTGATCCTCATCAAATCCGGCGTGACCAAACAAATGCTGGGGCTGACCACCTTCTCGGATGCGTTTACCTTCGCGCTGCTGATTATCATTCTCATCGTCAAACCCACGGGTCTGTTCGGTGAAAAAACGACGGATAAGGTGTGAGGTGAGAAATATGACCATTCCCGAAAAAGCTCCCCGGATGCAAAGCGCAAAGCCCAGTCTGGGCGCGGTGCTGACCGGCGTGATCGTGCTTCTGATCTACGCTGCGGTCTTTGTGCTGGAGCAGATCGTCCCCCCGACCTCCATGCTTTTCACCGTGCTGAAAAAAGGCGCCACCTACGCGCTGGTCGCGGTTTCCATGAACCTGCTCAACGGCTTCACAGGCCTTTTCTCGCTGGGACAGGCAGGCTTCATGCTGATCGGCGCGTACACCTACGCCATTCTGACCATTCCGGTGGAAAGCCGGGCCGTGGTGTATCAGTATTATGACGGCGGTCTGATCCAGTTTGCCATGCCTGTCATTCCCGCGCTGATCCTGGCCGGGCTGATGGCGGCGGCTTTCGCGTTCCTGATCGGCCTGCCGGTGCTGCGGCTCAAGAGCGACTATCTGGCCATTGCCACGCTGGGCTTTGCGGAGATCATCCGCTCCATCTTCCAATGGGACAAGCTGGGAGCCGTCACCAACGGCTCCAATATGCTCCGTCTCTTCCCCACCTTTAACGATTTCAACATCAAAAACGCTCAGGGGGAAGTAACGCTCTATCTTTCCACCACCATTCCCTTCCTGATCGCGGGCGTGTGCATCGGCCTGATCGTGCTGCTGCTTCATTCCAGCTACGGCCGCGCCTTTATGTCCATCCGGGACGATGAGATCGCCGCCGAGGCCATGGGCGTGAATCTGGCCCGGCACAAGCGGCAGGCTTTCTGCATCAGTTCCTTCTTTGCGGGCGTAGGCGGAGCCATGCTGGCCATGTACCAGAACTCCGTGCAGGCCAAGAGCTTTACTTCCGCCATGACCTACGAAATTCTGCTGATCGTGGTGATCGGCGGTATCGGTTCCGTCACCGGCAGCTGCCTGAGTTCGTTCCTGTTCGTGGCCTGTTCCGAATGGTGGCTGCGCTTCCTGGATCAGAAACAGATGATCGGCGCATGGGAAGTCCCCCTGCTGCGCAACGGCTTCCGTCTGGTGGTGTTCTCCATCATCATCATGATCGTGGTGCTGTTCTTCCGGCAGGGTATCATGGGCACCCGGGAGTTGCCGGATCTCTTTCGTAAAAAAGCGCAGAAAGGGGGCGCGGTGAAATGAGCAATGGCGTCAAGACCATTCTGGAGCTGGAAAACGTGACCATGCAGTTTGGCGGCGTAGTCGCCGTGGACAGTCTGAGCATGCACGTGGACAAGGGCGAAATCGTGGCGCTCATCGGCCCCAACGGCGCAGGAAAGACCACGGCCTTCAACGTGGTCACCGGCGTATACGCGCCTACCAACGGCAACGTGAAAATGCGGGGCAAGATCATCGCGCAGGGCCATCCCACCGGCAAGATGAAGAAGCTCTATGCCGGAAGCCACATCGGCGAATACGGCAAGCTCATCTCCAACACGCCGGACAAAATCACCGAAATGGGCGTGGCCCGCACCTTTCAGAATATCCGTCTGTTCAAGGGCATGACGGTTCTGGAAAACGTACTGGTAGCCCGTCACATGCGCATGAAAGCCGGGCTTTTCTCGGCGGCGTTCCACCTGAACATGCAGGAAGAAAAGCGCATCCGTCAGGAATCGCTGGATCTGCTCTACCTGCTGGGCCTTGGGGACGTAGCGGGCGAAAAAGCCTCCTCCCTGCCCTACGGCAAGCAGCGCTATCTGGAAATCGCCCGGGCGCTGGCCACGGAGCCCCGCCTATTGCTGCTGGACGAGCCGGCTGCCGGCATGAACCCGCAGGAGACGGACGAACTGAGCGAATTTATCCGCAAGATCAAGGACGACTTCAAGCTGACCATTTTCCTCATTGAGCATCACATGAATCTGGTCATGGGCATCAGCGACCGGATCTATGTGCTGGACTTCGGCCGTCTGATCGCTGAGGGCACGCCGGAGGAGATTCAGGCGAACCCGGCCGTGATCGCGGCCTATCTGGGGGTGGATGAAGAATGAGCATGCTGGAAGTCAAGGATCTGGTCGTCAGCTACGGCGGCATCGAAGCCCTGAAGGGCATTTCCTTCTCCGTGGACGAAGGGCAGATCGTCACCCTGATCGGAGCCAACGGCGCGGGCAAATCCACCACGCTGCGGGCCATCACCGGGCTGGTGCCGGTAAAGAGCGGCTCCATCTGGTATGGCGGCGAGGACATCACCCGGCTGGACACCCAGAAAACGGTAGAGCGCGGGATTGCGCTGGTGCCGGAGGGGCGGCGGGTCTTCGCCAATCTGACCGTTCTGGAAAATCTGAAGATCGGCGCGTACCTCCGCAAGGACGCGCGCAAGATTCAGGAGGACATCGAGTACATCTACACGCTGTTTCCCCGGCTGAAAGAGCGGAGCTGGCAGTTGGCGGGCACGCTTTCCGGCGGCGAACAGCAGATGCTGGCGGTAGGCCGCGCCATGATGACCCGGCCCAAGCTCATCATGATGGACGAGCCCAGTCTGGGCCTTGCGCCGCTGGTGGTGAAGGACATTTTCGCTATCATCGAGCGTTTACGGGCCAGCGGCATCACGATCCTGCTCATTGAGCAGAACGCCAACGCGGCGCTCCGTGCGGCGGACTACGGTTTCGTCATGGAAACGGGCCGGATCATTCTGAGCGGCAGCGGCGAGTCCCTCCTTGCCAGCGAAAGCGTCCGTTCCGCCTACCTCGGAAGCAGGGGGTGACCCCCTCCGCAAGGGGCAGTGCCCCTTGACCCCGAACTGCGCGCCCATGGGCGCGCAGGGCTGCTCGAGAGACATGAAAGTTGGCTGCGGACTTACCGCCGCTCGGCGGAAGGCCTCGCGGCTCGCGGGTCTGGTGCAATTTCCAGTTTGTTGGCGAGTACAGACCGTCATCCGGCGACATGCCTCATAGCTCGGAGGCTGAGCCTTTTTCGGGCTGCGCGCCATGGGCACGCAGGAGTACTGAAGAGCCCGCAGCCGTGTTCCGTCCGTTATGGTGGATCAACAAAACCCCGAAAGAACGTTTACAGGCGTTCTTCCGGGGTTTTTCGGTTTTCTTTTATTCGGATTTTTTTCGCAGAACGATTTTAGACAGTGTCTACCTGAGATCAAGCCAAAACAGCCAGCCAAATAGCGATGCATCTGATGTGAACAGCAGAAAGG
>CAKUCE010000255.1 GCA_934643535.1 uncultured Clostridia bacterium
TGACCATGAAAATCACGCCTTTTGCTTAGTTTACTGTCTTACGAACACTGAACTAATTTCCCGAGGCGTTTTTCATACGCTCTGTTATTTACAGAATCAGCATGGCGTCTCCAAAGGAGAAAAAGCGATACTTTTCCTCCACGGCGATGTTGTACACCCGCAGGGCTTCTTCCCGGCCCATCAGGGCGGAGATCAGCATCAGCAGTGTGCTTTGCGGCAGATGGAAGTTGGTCACCAGCGCGTCGGTCGCCTTGAAATGATAGCCGGGCATGATGAAAATGCCCGTGTCTCCGTTCTGGGCGTGAACCACGCCGTCCTCCGTGCTGGCGGTCTCCAGCGTACGGACGCTGGTGGTGCCGATGCACACGCAGCGATGTCCCTCCGCCCGGGCCCGGTTGATCTTCTCCGCAGCCTCGGGCGTGACCTCATAATGCTCCACGTGCATCTGGTGCTGGCTCACATCCTCTTCCTTTACCGGGCGGAAGGTGCCAAGCCCCACATGCAGCAGCACCGGCACCACGTCAATGCCCTTCCGGCGGATCTGTTCCAGCAGTTCCGGGGTGAAGTGGAGTCCGGCGGTAGGCGCGGCGGCGCTGCCCTCTTCCCGTGCATAGACCGTCTGATACCGTTCCCGGTCCTGCAGGCGCTCGTGGATGTAGGGCGGCAGGGGCATCTGACCCAGCCGGTCCAGAATTTCCTCAAAAACGCCCTGATAGTGGAAACGCACCAGCCGCGCGCCCTCCGGGGCACGGTCCACGATCTCTGCCCGGAGCAGGCCGTCGCCGAAGCTGCACCACGTCCCCGGAGCCAGCCGGCGGCCCGGACGCACCAGCGCTTCCCACAGGTCTTTTTCCAGCCGTTTCAACAGCAGGATCTCCACCGGCACGTGAGTCTCTTCCTTCTCCCCCAGCAGGCGGGCGGGAATAACGCGGGTATCGTTGACCACCATCACATCGCCCGGGTTCAAAAAACGGGGCAGATCGTAAAAATGCAGGTGCTGAACGGAATGATCCGCCCGGTCATACACCAGCAGGCGGCTGTGATCCCGCGGCTCCATGGGGGTCTGAGCGATCAGCTCTTCCGGAAGGTTGTAATCAAAATCCGAGGTCTTCATATTCTCATCTGCTCCTGTCCATCCTCCGCAGGCCGCTGGGGCTTGCGGCCCATATGTTCGTAAGCGGCGGGCGTGACCACGCGGCCGCGGGGCGTGCGCATCATGAAGCCAAGCTGCATCAGATAGGGTTCGTACACATCCTCGATGGTCGTCGCGTCCTCGCCGGTCATGGCGCTGAGGGTGTCCAGCCCCACGGGACCGCCGGCGAATTTGTCCATCGTCGTCAGCAGCATCGTGCGGTCCAGCCGGTCCAGCCCCAGTTCATCCACGCCCTGCATATTCAGCGCTTCCCTTGCCACCTCCAGCGTGATGACCCCTCCGGCCCGGGTCTGGGCATAGTCCCGCACCCGGCGCAGCATCCGGTTGGCGATACGGGGCGTGCCCCGGCTGCGGCGGGCGATCTCCAGGATGCCCTCCGGCTCGGCCTTCACGTTCAGAATGCCGGCGCTGCGGCTGACGATGGCGGAAAGCTCCTCCGGCGTATACATTTCCAGCCGGAAAAGAATGCCGAACCGATCCCGCAGAGGCGCGCTCAAAAGGCCCGCCCGGGTGGTGGCTCCCACCAGTGTAAAATGCGGCAGATCCAACCGGATGCTCCGGGCCGTTGGGCCTTTGCCGATCATGATGTCCAGCGCATAGTCCTCCATCGCCGGATAGAGCACTTCCTCCACCGAGCGGCTCAGGCGGTGGATTTCGTCGATGAACAGCACGTCGCCGTCCGCCAGATTGGTCAGAATGCTGGCCAGGTCGCCGGGCCGTTCAATGGCCGGGCCGCTGGTGATGCGGATGTTCTGCCCCATCTCAGCGGCGATGATGCCCGCCAGCGTGGTCTTGCCCAGTCCGGGCGGGCCGTAAAGCAGAATATGATCCAGAGATTCCCGGCGCTGCAGCGCCGCCTCGATGGAAATATGCAGGTTTTGCTTCACACTTTCCTGCCCGATATACTCCCGCAGGGTCTTTGGCCGCAGGCTCTGTTCCTGCTCGTCGTCCCCCTCCCGGAAGCCTGAAGATACGATTCGGTCGTCCATGCCGTTCCTCCTGTCGGTTTATCCCTGCTGTGCCATGTGGCGCAGGGCCAGTTTGATCATTTCGTCGGCGGTCTCCGCTTTTCCTGCGACGCCCTTGAGGGCGGAAGCCGCTTCCTGCGGCGAATAGCCCAGCGCCTTCAAGGCCTGCATGGCCTCGCTGAGCGCGTCGGCGGCAGGCGCTTCGCCATCCGTTACGGCGGCGATCTCCCGTAGCTCGTCGCTTCCGTTCAGCGCGTCCTTGGTCAACTTGTCCTTCAGCTCCAAACTGATGCGCTGGGCGGTCTTCTTGCCGATGCCGGGGGCCCGGGACAGCGCCGCCACATCCCCCGTCAGGATCGCCAGCCGCAGATTGGACAGGGGCATGCTGCCCAGGATCAGCAGGGCGCTGCGGGCCCCGATGCCGGAAACGGAGATCAGCCGCCGGAACATGTCCCGCTCCTCCGCCTGCAGGAAGCCGTACAGCTCCATTGCGTCCTCCCGGACGTTCAGGTGCGTGTACAGGCGGCATTTTTCCCCTGCGGCAGGCAGGGCGGACAGGGTGTTCATGCTGCACATCAGCCGGTAGCCCACCCCTCCGGCGGTCATGACGATGACCTCGCCTTCGCTTTTTTCCGCTACCGTTCCTTCAATCAAAGCAATCATCCGTCTGGTTCCTCATTTCATACGGAATTGGCCGCGGGCCATGCCGGCGGCGGCGTGGGTCAGGGCGATGGCGATAGCGTCCGCCGCGTCGTCCGGCCTGGCGATCGTCTCCATATGAAGCAGCATCTTCACCATTTGCTGAATCTGCTTCTTCTCAGCCCCGCCCCAGCCAACGATGGCCTGCTTGACCTGCATGGGCGTATATTCGTAAAGCTGATCCGTATACTCGGCGCAGGCGGCGATGCTCACGCCCCGGGCCGCGCCCACGTTCAGGGCGGTGGTCACATTCCTGGCAAAAAACAGCTCTTCAAAGGCGATCTCCTCCGGCTGAAAGCGCCAGAGCAGCGCCCGCATGTCCTCGCCGATCTGCTTCAGCCGTTCCGGGAAGCGCTGGTCGGGCGTAGTCAGAATGCAGCCGTACTCGATCAGCCGCTGCCGCCCGGGCTGCGCCTCGATCACCCCCCAGCCCAGCGTAGCCAGACCGGGGTCAATGCCTAATATTACCATACTTTTTCTTCCTTCCAAACAAAAAATCCAAAATTCTCCGAAAAAAAGCCTTGCATTTCTTTTCAGGGTTTGCTATAATCTTCTTCGTTGCGTGGGGCATTAGCACAGTTGGTAGCGCGCGACATTCGCATTGTCGAGGTCAGGGGTTCGACTCCCCTATGCTCCACCAGAAGGAACCGTCCAGACGGTTCCTTTTTTTGTTGCCAGAAAAAGAGTATAGTGTCATTTTCGGGGAATGTCAAGAATCGGCCGGGGAGAAATATTGACGGATCAGCCATGGGATGCTATCCTGTGGTTACGCGCATAACAAGGAGGCTGCTTTCCATGACCATCAAAGAGATCGCCAATTCGCTGGGCGTATCCACCGCTACGGTTTCCAACGTGATTCATGGCCATTTGGAAAAAATGTCCCCGGAGACGGCGCAGCTTATCCGCAAAAAGCTGGAGCAGTATCAATATATCCCCAATATGGGTGCGCGCATGCTGGCCAAGGGCGACAGCGAGATCGTGGGCGTCATCACCAATTATCCCAACCGGGAGGAAAAACTGGCGCTGGCCGATCCCTTTGTCAGCGAAATGATCGCCGCACTGGAAAACGCCATCCGCGGGCGCGGTTACTATACCATGCTCCGGGCCGCTCAGACCGCAGCGGAGATCCACCGCATCTCCCAGACATGGAACGCCGTAGGGCTGATCGTCATGGGCCTGCAGGCCAATCAGTGCCGGGAGCTGATGCAGGTGACCCGCAAGCCCATCGTATTTGTGGACTGCTACTTCGATCAGGGCGAACAATATAATAATGTAGGGCTGGACGATCAGGGCGGCATGCGTCAGCTGACGGAATACCTGCTGAAGCTGGGCCATCGGAAAATGCTGCTGGTGGGCGATCAGCCTACCCTGTGGGGCGTGGACGCGCTGCGCCTGCGGGGCCATCAGCAGGCGCTGGAGGCCGCCGGGATCGCATGGTCGGAGGCACGGTACTTCTGCATCTCCAAGGATCGAAAGCGCCGCAGCGAGGACTATCTTCGCCTGATG
>CAKUCE010000256.1 GCA_934643535.1 uncultured Clostridia bacterium
GAAAAAGCCTGACATTCCTATGCAATGCAGTGAGCAAAGTCCGGCTCGGCCTGTCCTTGCGACGGAGCGGCAATGTTTTTTTCGATCCTCTGAAAACGGAAGGCCAGCCGAGGCGGAGAAAATCGTCCTGTAATTCGGCGCAAGGCTGTGCAAACGCGCTTTTTTATCCGACAAGGCTTTCCGAAGGAAAAGGGTTCCTTTTCCCTTCGGAAAGCCGGCGCTCCGTTTTATGCCCCTAACGCGGCTACAAAACGCTCGGTGATCTGCTTCGGGCGGGTAATGGCGCCGCCCACCACCGCCGCGAACGCTCCTGCGTCCAGCGCGGCCCGCAGCTCCTCCGGCGTGGAAATGCCGCCCTCGGCAATCACGGGGATGGAGAGATCGCGAACCAGCCGCCGGATCAGCGGAAGGGCGGGAATGGGTTCGCCGCGGGTATAGGGCGTGTAACTGACCAGCGTGGTGCCCACAAGGTCAAAGCCCAGCTTTTCCGCAGACAGGGCTTCTTCGTAGGTGGAGACGTCCGCCATCAGCAGCACGTCCTGCCGGCAGGCGCGGAGCTTCTCCACCAACCCCTCCAGCGTTTCGCCGGACGGGCGGGGACGGCAGGTTCCGTCCAGCGCGATTACGTCTACGCCTTCGTCGATCAGCGCCTTTGCCTCCTCGAAGGTGGGCGTGATATACACCTCGCTGTCGGGATAATCCTTTTTGATGATGCCGATCACCGGCAGGTCAACCGCCTGCCGGATGGCCCGGATGTCCGGGACGGTGTTGGCACGGATGCCCCTTGCTCCGCCCTGCTTTGCTGCCAGCGCAAACTTGGCCATGACCTCGCTGCCGAACATGGGTTCGTCCGCCAGCGCCTGACAGGAAACGATCAATCCGCCTTTTACCTGCTTAAATGCGTTCATGTTTTTGCCTCAAGCTCTCTTCCCAGTATTTTTTGGCTCCCAACGTTCCGCTGGCGTTGCCGTCTGGAGCGGCGATCAGCCGAAAGCGTCCCCGGCAGGGCGTTTCCATCTGGTTCAGCTTTTCCCGCAGGGGGGCAAGCAGCCGTTCGCCCTGTGCGCTGACTCCGCCGCCCAGCACGATGGTCTCCGCGCCTGTGACGATCTCTGCCGTCAGGATCACCTGCGCTACCTCGTCCATCCATTCGTCCAGAATGCGGGCGGCGCGTTCGTCGCCCTGCCAGGCCTTTTCGAATAACCTCTCGCCTGACTCCCCAGCCCTGCGGGCCAGCGCGGCGGAGGAAGCCGCCTGGTCGGCAGTCCGGCCGTCTTCGACGCGCAGATAGCCGATCTGTCCGCCGACGCCCGTTCCGCCGGTCATCAGCCGACGCTGATGCACGTAGGCTCCGCCGATGCCCGTGCCGATGGCGATGAAAAAGTAATCCTCCAGAGCGTCCGTCAGCGCATAGGCGGCTGCCGCCACATCGTTCAGCACGACCACCGGGACGGAAAACGTTTCTTCCAGTTTTTTCTTCAGGGGAACGCCCGAGTAGCCGGGAATGTTGCCGTTGGCGTACAGAATCTCTCCCTCCGGGCCAACCGTCCCCGCCGTGGCCACGGCTACGCCGTCGAACTGCCCTCGAAAGGTCTCGCCCACGCCGAACAGCACTTGCACAAGCGCGTCCGCTCCTTCCGAAGCCCGGGAAGGCGTTTTCTGGGAGACGAGGACGGTTTCTCCATCATACAGGGCGTATTTCAAAAAAGTTCCGCCGATGTCCATGGCCAGAATCCTCATGAAGCTTCGTTCCTCCTTTCTTTGCTCTTAGTCATATCACATCGGGATTTCTCTGTCAACGGCCTGAAAACGCCCCGGGGAGGCGGGTGGTTTTCGCCCTTGTGTTTTTGGAAAGAAAGTGATACAATACATCCGTTGTTCATTGCTGCCGCTGCCGGAATTGTGCCGGACGCGGCGGCTGCTTTTTTTCAGTTTTTTTGAACGGAAAGGCGAAACCTATGAAAAAAACTCCGGTTCGATCCAAAACGACGGGAAAGCGGCTCCTGATTCTGGCTGCGCTGTTGATTCTGGCCGCGGCGGCGGCGCTGCTTTATCCCCGCCCTGCGTCCACATTTCAGGGAGACCTGGTAAAAAATCCCGACGAATACCGGATGGACGCTCGCATCATGAACGGCTCCGACAGCCACGTGATGACCCTGAAAGCCTCCGATACGCTGCGGGTCCATTTTGAGCCACGCTCTGGGCAAATGAAGCTGGAGATCTTTGCGCCGGATGAAAGCGCCCTATACAGCGGAGACGGAACGGCCTGCTCCGATTTTGACCTGAACCTTCCGGAAGACGGCGAATATCGGATGAACGTAGCCGGTGAAAACGCCTCCGGCGAGCTGCTGATCCGGCCGGTACGCTGAACGCCCGGTTGCCTTTATGGGAAGAAGATGATACAATGCTTCTGATCTGCCTACTAAAGGAGCCTTTTATTTGATTACCTTCTGTACCCTTTTCAGCGGTTCCAGCGGCAACGCCGCCGTGCTGCGCACCGAAAGCGGCGCGCTGCTGATCGACTGCGGCATGAGCGGCAGGCAGGTGCTTTCCGCCCTGCAGGCCGCGAGGATCGACCCGGCTGAGCTGCGGGCCGTTCTGGTGACCCATGAGCACAGCGACCACGTCAAGGGCGTGGGCGTGATTTCCCGAAAGCTGAATCTGCCCGTATACGCTACGGCGGGCACGTGGGAGGGCATGGCCGGAGCGGTGGGGGAGCTGCCTGCCGCCCATCAGGTGCTGGTGGAGCCGGGAGAGAGCTTTTTCATGCTGGACGGTCTGGAAGTCAATCCCTTTTCCATTCCCCATGATGCCAACGAACCCGTCGGCTACCGCATTTATCTGCCGGGCGGCGGCAGTATCGCCGTGGCGACCGATCTGGGCTATTTTTCGGAGACGGTCCGGGACGCGGTTCTGGGCGCGGAACTGGTGCTGCTGGAAAGCAATCACGACCCTGATCTGCTGAAGCGGAATCCTCACTATCCCGCTGCGCTGAAAAGCCGGATCCTTGGACGGAAAGGCCACCTGAGCAACGCAAGCGGCGCGTCTGCGGCCGTGGAGCTGCTCAACGCCGGAGCCAGGCACCTGCTGCTGGGCCATCTGAGCAGCGAAAACAACACGCCCGAAATGGCATTCCAGACCTCGAAAGACGCGCTGGAAAACGAAGGAGCCCATGTTGGCGCGGACGTTACGCTGCACGTGGCCAGCCGCTTTCAGCCCAGCGTGATCTATACCATGCCCTGAAGCCGCATGCGCCTTCAGGGCATGCGATCAGAAAGGAGGGAACGGCTCTGGCTGTTACCGTACTGTGCGTCGGCAAGCTGCGGGAACGCTTCTACGCGGATGCGGCGCAGGAATACCTGAAGCGCCTTTCCAGGCTGATGCCCACCGAGGTGGTGGAGATCCACGACGAAAAAGAACCCGCCAATCCCTCTCCCGCCCTGAACGAAGCGGTGATGCGCAAAGAGGGAGAGACCCTTCTTCGGCATATTCCGCCCAAAGCCTATGTGGTCGCCCTCTGCATCGAGGGAAAACAGCTTTCCAGCGAAGCGGTCGCCGCCAGGCTGAAGGAACTGTTCACACAGGGAAGGAGCGACGTGACGTTCATCATCGGCGGTTCGCTGGGCCTGCATCCCTCCGTCACCGCCCGGGCCGATCTCAAGCTGAGCATGAGCCCGATGACCTTTCCCCACCAGCTGGCCAGAGTCATGCTGCTGGAACAGCTTTTCCGGGCCGCCAAGATCAACGCGGGGGAGCGGTATCATAAATAAACAGGCCCGTATTTCAACGCTTGCGAACCCCTGCCGGGAATGCTATAATGAAACTGGCCATGGCTTTCAAGTTCAGCCGCAAGGAGGACAGCTTTTGTGACCCTGAAAGAGACGCTGAAAAAAAACCTGAACGTACCCAATATCCTGTCCCTGATCCGGCTCCTGCTGGTGCCGGTTTATCTGATTTTGTTTGTCCGCGGGCAGAAGACGGCTGCGCTGATCGTTTTTGCCGCCGCCTGCTTTACCGACCTTCTGGACGGCCGCATCGCCCGCAAGTATAATCTGATCACCGATCTGGGCAAGCTGCTGGACCCGGTGGCGGATAAGGTGATGATCCTGACCGCCATGTTTTCCATGACCATTGGCAACGAAGCCATTCCCGCCGTGATCCCCTGGGCGGCGGTGCTGGTGGTGCTGGCCAAGGAACTGATGATGATCGCCGGGGGCGCGCTGCTGCTGAAGCATGGCATCGTGGTTTATTCCAGCATGGTGGGCAAGGTGGCCCATTGCCTGTTTATCGCGGGCCTTCTGCTGAGTTATTTCCACGAGGAT
>CAKUCE010000257.1 GCA_934643535.1 uncultured Clostridia bacterium
CGCTATGGCTCCCAGCGGGATTGCCAAAAAGACCAGCCAGCCCGGGTGCCACAGATGGAAGAAAAAGCCCAGCACCTGATAGATCAGCGTGACCATGATCGGGTTGCACAACTGTTCCAGCCGGTTTTTGGGGCGCATATAATGCAGGGGAATGGTCAGAAAGATCAGCCAGCCCGGGTGCCACAGGTGAAAGACTGCGCCAAGCACCAGATACAGCGCCGTGATCTCGATCGGGAAAAGCGCGTCCTGCTTGCGGCGCATTTCTTCTTTTTGTTTTTGCTCCATCGCTTCATAATAGCTGCCCTCGGGGCCAAGGCCCTCGCTGCCGTTTTGTGTCATGGCGTTTCTTCTCCCTTTCCTGCGGCGGCAGGCTCCGCCGCTTCTTACAGGAACGATCATAGCACGTTTTGTGCCGGGAGAAAAGAAGACCGGCGTTCAAAGTCTCTGAAGCCTCTCTTGGGAGGAAATGAGAAAATGCTGAGAAAAGACCGGACAGCCCTTTACACTGCCCGCCGGGAAGATGTATGATAGAATCGTATTGAGATCAGAACCTCCGGGTTCTTCCCGGAAAGACAGGAGTGTGAGCCTATGTCGTTCTTTTCCACCCGCGGCGGCGCGTGCGTGACCGCTTCTCAGGCTATTTTGTGGGGGCTGGCCAAGGATGGCGGACTGTATGTGCCCAGCATGTTTCCGCAGCTTTCCAGCGAGCGCATGGCGTCCCTCTGCGGCGCCAGCTATCAGGAGCAGGCCGCGCGAATCCTCCGGGATTATCTGGAAGACTATACCATCGCCGAGATCGAGCAGTCGGTGAACGCCGCCTATGACGACAGGCATTTTGACGATCCTGCCGTCACGCCGCTGTATACCCTGATGCCCGACGTGCATGTGCTGGAGCTGTTCCACGGCCCCACGCTGGCCTTTAAGGACGTGGCCCTGAACCTGCTGCCGCACCTGATCCGGCTGGCTGCGGAAAAGAACGATGAAAAGCGGGAGATCAGCATTCTGGTGGCTACCAGCGGCGATACCGGCAAGGCCGCTCTGGAAGGCTTCAAGGACGTCCCGGGCACAAGCTGCACGGTGTTTTATCCCTACGGCGGCGTAAGCCGGATGCAGGAACTGCAGATGGCTACCACCGGCGGCGGCAACACGCACGTCATCGGCGTAAAGGGAAATTTCGACGACGCTCAGACCGGCGTGAAGCGGCTGTTCGCCAGCGCAGACTTCCATGAGAAAATGAACGCCATGGGCAAGCTGCCCAGCTCGGCCAATTCCATCAATTTCGGCCGTCTGGCTCCTCAGATCGTGTATTATTTCAACGCCTATATGCAGCTGGTGCAGAAGCACTCCATCCGCATGGGTCAGGCGGTCAATTTTGTGGTGCCGACCGGCAATTTCGGCGATATTCTGGCGGGCTATTATGCCCGGCGCATGGGCCTGCCGGTGGCGCGGCTGCTGTGCGCCAGCAACCGCAACAACGTGCTGACCGATTTCTTCACCGACGGCACCTACTATACCCATCGCGCCTTCTTCCAGACCATGTCTCCCAGCATGGACATTCTGATCTCCTCCAATCTGGAACGGCTCCTGTTCGAAAGCACGGACCGCGACCCGGCGCTGGTACGGCAGTGGATGACCCTGCTTTCCTCCGAGGGCGGCAGCTTCTCCATTGGCGCACAGCGGCTGAAGGAATTGAAAAAGACCTTCTGGGCCGGTTATGCGGACGATTTTATGACCTCCGGCGAGATCCGGCGGATCTTTGAACGTTTCCATTATCTGATGGATCCGCATACCGCCGTGGCCAGCTATGTGCTTAAGCAGTACCGCGAAGAAACCGGCGATCACACGCCTGCGGTCATCCTTTCCACCGCCAGTCCCTATAAATTTTCCGAAAGCGTGCTGGCCAGTCTGCAGGGAGCGGAAAACGTCAAGGGACTGGACGCTTTCCAGTGCGCCGAAAAGCTGGAAGAGCTTTCCGGCGTTCCGGTGCCGCGGCAGATTCGGGAGCTGCAAACGCTGCCCATCCGCCACAAGCGGGTCTGCGAGGTTTCCGGCATGGAGGAAGCCCTCATGGAAGAGTGGAAGTGACCGGCAGCGTACAGGCTGCCACGGCATAGCCGAGATTGTCCAGACTGACTTCCTGTGCCGCGCCCTCCGGAAGGAAAAATTCCACATATTTTCCCTGCGCAGGCTGGCAGACGATCCAGTAGCTGACCGCTCCGTTGGGCCGGATCAGCACCTGCCGGTGCTGGTGCAGGAAGTCCAGATATTCCGCAAAGTTCAGCCCCAGGCAGGTCATGGCGGCGGCGTGAGCCTTGCCCACGTATCGCAGCCGGGCTTCGTCCCGGGAGCGGGAAACCGTCACAAAACCATAGCGCCATGCCGTCTGCGTCAGAATCCGCCCGCGGGGAGTTTCTTCCAGCGGGCGCTTTGCATCCGGCGGAGCGGAGAGATCGACCGTGTATTCCTGCAGCAGCTCGCCGAAGCCGGGCGTGTCCGTCTCCTGCCATACCCGTTCGGCGGCTTCCCGAAGGGAATGGCTGGCTGCCAGCACCCGAAACCGGTTCAGCCTCCATTCCCGCTGCTCCAGCGGCGTCATGGTGCCCCGGCTGACCCAAAGGCCGTCCGCACCGCTGCCGCGCAGCGCGGCGAACAGCTTTGCCAGCGCACGGATCGTTTCTTTTCCGCTTTTGAGGGTCAGATCGTTGACCGGCACCATGCCGCTGCCATAGCGGGCGATGCTCATGGTATTGGGGGACGGCGTTCCGGCAGGCAGCGTATGTGCTTCATCCAGAAGCAGCAGTTTTCCCCGCAGCAGCTGCTCTCTCGTAATAATGCGCCGTGCGCAGGAGATCTCCCCAGGAAGAGTATAGGCGACGGCGCTGCTTTGAGGACGCGCCGCCGGTGCGGAGGCTTCCGCCGCTTGAGGCAGGCGATATTCCCGGACAGTGGTTTGGGGGACAAGCACGGGCAAAAGCAGTGCCGCCGCCCATGCGCCTGCCAGCAGAAGCGCCCAGCATCGACGATTCTGCGTCCAGCGCTGCCGGGGCTTCCAGTACTGCGCGCCCCAGCAGCGCGGCTGTTTTCTGGCTGCACGGACATACTGTCTGCGCCATTCCCGCTCGGTCATAAGCCCTTCGGACATGCTCATCCCTCCCGAGGCTAGCATGGCCCTTTGATTGGAAAAGCATACAAACACAGGAAAACACGTTTTTGATTTTGTGTGCCCACGGCGGCGAAAGGAGAAAATTTTAATGATGAAAATGAGAAGGCAGGAACGCGCTGTGACCGATTGGAAGCGCGTGCTGGAAGTGGTACAGAATTGCGACTGCTGCCGCGTAGCGTTTAACGAAGCGGACGGACCGTACATCGTCCCAATGAATTTTGGTTTTGAAGCAGGGCCGGGCGAGCGGCTGACGCTTTATTTTCACGGCGCGTCGGCCGGAAAAAAGCTGGAACTGATACGGGCGAATCCTTCAGTGGGATTTGAGATGGATACGGGGCACGGGCTGATTTCCGGCATACAGGCGTGTTCCTGTTCGTTTTTGTATCAGAGCGTGATGGGAAAGGGAAAGATGGAGATCGTTTCAGATTTGGAAGAAAAAAAGCACGGGTTGGCCGTGCTGATGAGGCATTATCTGGGGGAGAAGGAATGGATTTTTCCTTCGGAGGTTGTGGAGAAAACGATGGTGTTTCGGCTGGAAGGGAAGGAATGGAGCTGCAAGGAGCACAGAGCGTGAACTGGGGGGCGCCGATTGTTTGCCCCGAGGAAAGCCCCCTGCATGCATCGGCATGTGCCAACCTTGTCGTAAGAAGTTCCCCTGCCGGAGGATTGACGCGCCGACTGCGGCGCGGAATGGGGCTTGTCGTCCGAGGAGGGTACTCGAAGGTTTCCAAAGGGCGAGCGGAAAGCCCCCAGTGCGCCCGCAGGCGCATACTCTTGCCCCGGATGGGGAATGAAGCGCCGACTACGACGCGGGAGCAGGGCTTGCAGCCCTATGGGGCGTTCACACTTTTCTTTCGGTGGCGAAAGAAAAGTGTGCAAAAGAAAGCCAGCGGCACGGCGACTCCGGGAAAAAGCCCTTTACTGCCCATTTTGGCGGCGGGGCTCGTTATGTCGCGCGCAGCATGATTGGCCAGATTTTACCTGCGATCCGGCGCGCTCCGAACTCGCCTTTTTCCGCCGCCAAAATGGGCGGGCCTTTTTCCCTCCGCTGCCTATCGCCGCCCTCGCCCCCGCGGTTGGGTGCGCGCATACTTAAATTTTGTAGGTTGGAAAATCATCGTGTTTCTTATGTACCTTTGCAACGCGAAAAACA
>CAKUCE010000258.1 GCA_934643535.1 uncultured Clostridia bacterium
CTGGAATACGAGCTTTCCGTCATTTCCCACATGGGATATGTGGACTACTTTCTCATCGTGTGGGACTTCATCAACTACGCCAAGAGCCACGGCATCATGGTAGGCCCCGGCCGCGGCAGCGGCGCGGGCAGCATCGTGGCCTACACCCTGCGCATCACCATGCTGGACCCGCTGAAATATCAGCTGCTGTTCGAGCGCTTTCTGAACCCGGAGCGGGTCAGCATGCCCGATCTGGACATCGACTTCTGCTACGAGCGCCGTCAGGAGGTCATCGACTATGTGGCCCGCAAATACGGCAGCGATCACGTCAGCCAGATCATCACCTTCGGCACCATGAAGGCCAAGGCCGTCATTCGGGACGTGGGCCGGGTCATGGGCATGAGCTACGCCGCCGTGGATCAGGTGGCCAAGGCCATTCCCTTTTCGCTGGACATGACCCTTTCCAAGGCGCTGGAGGTCAGCCCCCAGCTGGCCGAGCTGGTTCACAGCGACCCGCAGGTTCGCCAGCTCTACGACACCTCCCTTTTATTGGAAGGAATGCCCCGCCACGCCAGCACCCATGCGGCGGGCGTGCTCATCACCGCCAAGCCCGTTACCGAGTACGTGCCCCTGCAGACCAACGACAACGTGATCACCACCCAGTACCCCATGGGCACCTTGGAGCGTCTAGGGCTTTTGAAAATGGACTTTCTGGGGCTGCGCACCCTGACCGTCATCCGGGACACGCTGGACATGATGCGGCAGGAAGGGACGGACAGGAAGCCCGAGGACATTCCCACCGACGATCCCGGCGTGTACCGCATGATCTCCTCCGGGGACACGGACGGCGTGTTTCAGCTGGAATCCGGCGGGATGCGCCTGTTCCTGCAAAACATGAAGCCTTCCTGCTTTGAGGACATCATCGCCGCCATTTCCCTCTACCGGCCCGGCCCCATGGAGTCCATTCCCCGCTACATCGCGGGCAAAAACGACCCGGAGACCGTCCACTACGAAACGCCCCTGCTCAAGCCCATTCTGGAAGTGACCTACGGCTGCATGGTCTATCAGGAGCAGGTGATGCAGATCGTGCGGGATCTGGCGGGCTACAGTCTGGGCCGCAGCGACCTGATGCGCCGGGCCATGGCCAAGAAGAAAAAGGACGTGATGGCCAAGGAGCGGGAGTATTTCGTCAACGGCCTGACGGACGAAAACGGCCATGTGGTCATCGACGGCTGCGTCCGCCGGGGCGTGCCCCGGCAGGTGGCCGAGCATATCTACGACGAAATGTCCTCCTTTGCCAGCTATGCCTTCAACAAAAGCCACGCGGCGGCCTACGGGCTGGTGGCCGTGCAGACGGCCTGGCTCAAGCTGCATCATCCCGTGCCCTTCATGGCCGCCATTCTGAACAGCGTCATGGACAATCTGCCCAAGGCGGCAGGCTACATCCAGTACTGTCGCGCCCACGGCATTCCGATCCTGCCGCCGGACGTGAACCAGAGCGTCTGGAAATACAGCGTAGGCCGGGACAGTCAGGGCGTGCCCGGCATCCGTTTCGGTCTGGGCGGCGTGAAAAACGTGGGGCAGGGCGCGGTGGAGCTGATCGTGAAGGAGCGTCGGCACGGGCCCTTTACCGACATTTTTGATTTTGCCGCTCGCGCCTGCGGCGAAAGCCTGAACAAGCGCACGGTGGAAAGTCTCATCAAGGCCGGGGCGCTGGATGGGCTTGGGCACAACCGTGCGGAACTGCTCAGCGTCTACGAGCAGCTCATGGATGACGCCGCTCAGAAGAAGCGCCAGAACCTGACCGGCCAGCTGAGCCTGTTCGATCTGGCGGCCCCTGGCGGCGGCACGGCCCAGCCCCCCTTCCGCATCCCCTCCCTGCCGGAGCATCCCCGGAAGGTGCTTCTCAGTATGGAAAAGGAAATGACCGGCGTTTACATCACCGGCCACCCGCTGGACGAGGTGCGCGACCTGCTGGGCAACGGCTTCACCACCGTCGCAGAAGTGATGGAGGACGCGGACAGCGAAAGCAAGGGACAGGAATACGACGGCCTTTCCGTCAGCATGGCGGGTATCCTGACCCAGTGCCGGGGCAAAGTGACCAAAAAAGGCTCCATGATGGGCTTTCTGGTTCTGGAAGATCTGACCGGCTCCATCGAAGGGCTGGTTTTCCCCAAGGTTTATGAGAAATACGCCCCCATGCTTTCCGCGGACAGTCTGGTGGTGGTGGACGGCAAGCTCAGCTTCCGGGAAGAAGAGGAGCCCAAGCTGCTGGTGGACGCCGTTCGTCCCCTGAACGCCGCCAACGCGGCCATCAAGGCCTCTGCGCCCGAAAAAGCCGTCCCGGCCGCTCGAAACAGGGCAGGCGACGCTTCCCGTCCGCTCTCCGCCCCGAAGCTGGCGGCCCAGTCCCGGCAGAAGCTCTACCTGCTGGCGGACACCCGCGCCCGCATGGAGGAGATCAAGTTCCTCTGCCAGTCCCACCCCGGCCCCGTGCCCGTCACCGTCAAAATTCAGGACGAAGGCATCGCCTTCCTGCTGGACGAAAGCTACTGGTGCGACGGCAGCGAAGAGCTTCTTGCCGTCTTCCGCTCCCTTTTCAGCGCAGGCGGCGTGGTGATGAAGGGAAACTGATATTTTCCGACAGACGCAAAGTTTTTCCACAGTGTTACGGTTTGTTCACACAAAATCCATATTCCTTTGGTATGCTGTATCTGCGTTCAAGGAAAGCCGCCTGTGGCGCCCCCTCGACGGTCTTTTCCTTCCACGCACCGCGCAGGCTTGAGGAGGCCCGCAGCGGCTTTTCCCCCAATTCCTCCTTTTCCCTTGCCGGAGGCGGGTCGTTGTGGTGAGCGACCCGCCTCTTTTCATGGGCAGTGCCCATGGAGCCGGACTGCGCGCTATGCGCGCAGGGCTGCTGGAGGGAAAGCAACTTAACCGTAAAGTTACCGCCATTCGGCAACGGGCCTCATGGCTCGCTACAAAGGCCAGCGTGGATTTGAAACCACGCTGGCATTTTGCGTTGCAAAAAAGTCTAAGCCACACCGAAGCATCTCAAGCCACAAGGCTTGCGTATGTCTACCTCCAATCGCGGGGGCGAGGGCGGCGATAGGCAGCGGAGGGAAAAAGCCTTGCCCTTTTTGAAAGAGGAAAAGAGTGAGCACGAGCGCGCACGAACGTAGGTGTTATCTCGCTAACTGGTCTGCGCGCGACATTGCGAACTCCCTCTTTCAAAAATGGGCAATAAAGGGCTTTTTCCCGGAGTCGCCGTGCCGCTGGCTTTCTTTTGCACACTTTTCTTTGAACACACCCCATTGGGGAAAGGAAAACGCAGACAAGCAAGAATTCAGAATTCATGCAGGTTTCGGCGAGGTGGCTCTCAGCGTTTGCATCCTCAAATCATAGGAAAAGATGAAACCATAACCCGTATACTGGCTTAAAGGAAAGACTGTATGCTTACAAGCGCACGTCTTTCCTTTTTCCCGTTTCCTAAAAAAAACGAAGGGGCGCACAGCATACAAAAGACAGCAGTGCTTCGAAAGCATAAAACAGAGGACTATCACATCGAAACAACTGGAGAAAGGAAGGAAACGTATGGCATCAACCATTATAAGTGTCTCCAATCAAAAAGGCGGAGTGGGCAAAACCACCACGACCGCGAACCTGGGCATCGGGCTGGCAAACAGCGGGAAAAAGGTACTGCTGGTGGACTGCGATCCCCAGGCTTCCCTGACCGTCAGCCTGGGCTATTCCCAGCCGGACGAGCTGGAAGTTACGCTGACAGACCTGCTTAAAAAGGTACTGCTGGACGAGCCTTTTCAGCCAACGGATGGAATCCTTCCTCATGCGGAGGGCGTTGACCTGCTGCCTGCCAACATCGCCCTTTCCGGCATGGAGGTATCGCTGGTAAACGCCATGAGCCGAGAAACCATCCTGAAGCAGTATCTGGAACCTATTCGAAAAAGCTATGATTACATCCTCATCGACTGTATGCCTTCTCTGGGAATGCTGACCATCAATGCTCTTGCGGCTGCGAACAGCGTTCTTATTCCGGTGCAGGCGCAGTATCTTCCGGCAAAAGGGATGGAGCAGCTGCTGCAGACCATCGGCAAAGTGCGCCGGCAGATCAATCCCGATCTGCAAATTGACGGAATTCTTTTGGAGATGGTGGACAACCGCACCAATTACGCCCGGGATATGGCGGCGCTGCTCAAAGAGACTTACGGCGGGAAGCTCCATATTTTTGAAGCGG
>CAKUCE010000259.1 GCA_934643535.1 uncultured Clostridia bacterium
ATTATCTCTTGATACAAATGATGCAACAGAAGTGATGGGACGACCAGATGACAGAAAGTTGAAATCATCTATGACTTTATTCGACACAGCCACAGAAGCTTTAGATATTTTTCAAATGGTTTTAGATAAGTATTATCATGGAAAGAAAGATGATTGTACGCTTAAGATACTCGGAGTAAAATAATATGCTAGCAAGAAGAATCCACGAAGCAAGAAGGTTTAGTGGTGGGATGTTTCTAATAGGAGGGTAACACCCAGCCTTGGCACACGATTTTTTACTGGAAACTTTAGTGTGTTATTCCTTTATGGCATGAATGGCAGCCGGAGATGTAGCATACCTTTGAATTCATGCCACATTTCCGGCATTCGGGTGGGAAGGGTTGCCCCATAAACGGGGCAGCCTGAGCAACAGAAAAAGGCTGGAAGTAGATCGGAAAGAATTCGCCAATGACCTGAAAACCACACCATCCGAGCAAGCGGGAAAAAAGTGCCGGATGAGGTCACGAAAAAATGGAAAGAGAAGCAGTTCCATGCCATGAAGCGCTGGTATGACAACCGGGATGCAGTCAGCCTGATCTTCAAGCTCTCCAAGGATGTGCGGATGGTAAGCTGTACATGAACGAACTGGATGCAGCGATTGCCACAGCCAGAGACATTGGAAAAGAAGACTTTTGACCGGAAGGATGACGACGAAATCCAGCAGAGTCAGAGCAACCCGGAAAGCGGGCAGTTACACAAGGACAAGCTGACCGCCATGCAGTGCCTGCCGGATTCGCTGGCAGGCCGGGAATACTACCACCCCACCGAGGAAGGGCTGGAAGGCCGGTTCAAAACCCGGCTGGAGACCATCAAGGCATGGAAAAAAGAACATGGGGGAAAATGAGAAGAGGCTGCCCGACTTCGGGCAGTTTTTTCCGTTTTGGACGTTTTCAGCCCGATCCCTTCCGCCGGGTATGCAGACGGCGGGAAATGTGTTATAATGAAAATTGGCTGGTTCTGCCTGTTGAGGGGGAGGGATGGGAGTGTTCTGCGGAATTCTGCGCTTTCTGGTGACGGCGGCGGCCGTGCCCGTGTGCGCCGAGCTGATGGACGGCGTGCGGGCGGTGGATATGAGCAACGCCGTTGTGCTGGGACTTCTGCTGGCATTGATTTACACGCTGCTCCGCCCCCTGCTGAGGCTGCTTTTGAAGGTCGTCAATTTCTGTACGCTGGGCCTTTTGTATGTAGCGGTGGACGCATGGCTGGTATGGACGGCGGCGGCTCTTTTGGAAAACAGTGTTCAGTTTCAGAGCTTCTGGTGGGCGCTGGCCGTGGCGGCGGTGATTAACGCCGCCCGGATGGTGATCGACGCATTGAGCGGCGGCGCGCGCCGCTGAGGAGGGAAACGATGCATTTTTTACTGGTCAATGACGACGGAATCGGTTCGGTAGGGATTATGGCGCTGATGGAAGCAGCGCTGAAGCGGGGCCACCGGGTCAGTATGTGCGCGCCCAGCGGTCAGATGAGCGCCGCCAGCCACCGCATCACCCTTTCCGACCCGCTGTATGTGAAGGATTATCTCCTGAACCGGGAAAACGCAGAGGGCTTCGCCATCACCGGCACCCCGGCGGACTGCGTCCGTCTGGCGTTTCTGGGCGGGCTGGTCGCCGAGTCGGTGGACGGCGTGATCTCCGGCATCAACAATGGCTATAACGCCGGGCTGGCTACGTATTACAGCGGCACGGTGGGCGCTGCCCGGGAGGCGGCGCTGCTGGGTCATCCGTCCATTGCGGCTTCCATTGATTACAAGGCCGCCCCCGCCCATGTGCAGGACGCGGCGGAGCTGGTGATGGATATGGCGGAAACGTACTTCCGTGCGCCCCAGGAAGGCTTCCGGGTGCTGAACCTCAACGTGCCCGACCTGCCCCGTACGCAGTGGAAAGCGCCGGTATACGCGCCCCTGTCCCGCGCGGCGATCCGGGACGGCTATGAGCGCCGCTACGCCGACCGCCCCGGCACGTATTTCTGGCTGCAGGAGGGCTGCGAAATGGATCCGCCCACCGAGGGCAGCGACGAATGGTATCTGAATCAGGGGCATCCTGCCCTGACGCTCTTGAGCGGCATGGGCAGCGAACCTCAGGCGGATTTCGACCGGCTGGGTCTGCTGGGCTGACCTGACCGCGCAGAAGGAGAAGATCAAGTGCACGACCCACAGGAATGGATCACCCGGCTCAATATGAGCGGCAAGCCCCTGAGCAAGGGGCAGAAGCGCATTGCGGAATATATTTCCTGCCATTATGAAAAGGCGGTGTCCATGACCGCCGTGATGCTGGGCAAGCAGTGCGGCGTCAGCGAAAGCACGGTGGTGCGCTTCGCCATGGCGCTGGGCTACGAGGGCTACCCGGAAATGCAGGAGAAGCTCCGCTCCATGGTTCGTCAACGGCTGACGGCGGAGCAGCGGGTGGACATGATGGAGCAGACCGACCGCCGGCAGGTGGTCGGCACGGTGCTGAAAAACGACCTGCAGAACCTGCGCAAGACCATGGACGAGCTTCGGCCTCAGGATTTCGACATGGCGGTGGAGTGCATCCTGTCCGCCCGGCGGCTGTATATCATGGGCCTGCGGTCCTCCGCGCCGCTGGCCATGTTCCTGTACCATTACCTGCACCAGATCTTCGACGAGGTGGTGCTGGTGCAGAATCTGACCGGCGACGTATTTGAAGAGATCGACCGAATCCAGAAGGGCGACGTGCTGTTCGGCATCAGCTTCCCCCGGTATTCCGCCCGGACGCTGGAATGCATGCGCTTCGCCCGCCAGCACGGCGCGCAGGTCATCGGCATGACCGACGGCGTGATGAGCCCCCTGCGAGAGGAGTCGGACATCTGCCTGTGCGCTCACACGGACATGTCCGGCTTTGTGGACAGTCTGGCCGCGCCGCTTTCGCTGATCAACGCGCTGATCGTGTCTCTGGGCATGAGCCGCCGCACGGAGCTCAGCGAGCATTTCAAGCGTCTGGAGGGAATATGGAACGCGCACAGCGTCTATATCGACAAGCTGCATGAATAAAGTGATCGTGATCGGCGGCGGCGCTGCGGGGCTGACGGCGGCCCTGAGCGCGGCGGAGGCTGGGGCCTCCGTGACGCTGCTGGAAGGCAACGAAAAACTGGGCAAGAAAATTTACATCACCGGCAAGGGCCGCTGCAACGTGACCAACGCCTGTGAGCCCGCCGCCTTTATGAACAGGGTGGTGAAGAACCCCCGTTTCCTGTTCAGCGCGCTGAACGCCTTTGCGCCGGAGGAAATGATGGCCCTGCTGGAGCGGCTGGGCTGCCCGGTGAAGGTAGAGCGGGGCGACCGGGTCTTTCCGGTCAGCGAAAAGGCCAGCGACGTGACGCGGGCGCTGGAAAAGGAACTGCGGCGGCTGGGCGTTTCCGTCCGGCTGAATACGAAGGTTTCCCACGTTCTGGTGGAAAACGGCGCAGCCTGCGGCGTGGAGCTGGAAGACGGGACGCGGCTGGAAGCGGATCGGGTCGTCGTGGCCACCGGCGGGCAGAGCTATCCCTCCACTGGCTCCACGGGCGACGGCTTCCGCTGGATGGCGGAGCTGGGGCATACGGTCTATCCGCCGCTGCCTTCGCTGATCCCCCTGACCTGCGGCGCAGCGTGGGTCTCCGCCCTGCAGGGCCTGAGTCTGAAAAACGTGCGTCTGACCCTGAAACGGGGCAAGAAGGTGCTTTACAGCGATGTGGGCGAGATGCTTTTCACCCATTTCGGCATTTCCGGGCCGCTGGTGCTGTCCGCATCCGCCCACATGGCGGAGCTGGCCCCGGAGGACGTGCAGCTTCTGCTGGACCTGAAGCCCGGTCTGACCGCTGAGCAGCTGGACGCGCGGCTTCTGCGGGAGCTGGACGCCTCCGGCAAGCGGCAGCTGCGCACCCTTCTGACCACGCTGTATCCGGCCAGTCTGGCGGAAGAAATGCCCGCGTTCTGCGGCATTCCCGCTCACACGCCCGCCTGCGAGATCACCCGGGAGCAGCGCGCCCGGCTGGTTCAGGCCGGCAAGGAGCTGCCCCTTCCCGTGGACGGAACCCGGCCTCTGAGCGAGGCGGTGGTCACCCGGGGCGGCGTCAGCGTGAAGGAGATCAACCCCGCCACCATGGAAAGCAAGAAA
>CAKUCE010000260.1 GCA_934643535.1 uncultured Clostridia bacterium
CGTCCATAGGTGCGCATGCTGATGGAAAAACGGTCTACCGCCGACAATAGAAGCTGTTTGGCCTCTTTCGTCATGGTGCAGAACTGTTCCATCCCTTCCTGATGAAGCTGTGCGTTGCAGAAGATATTCAGTCCGCGATACCGTTCCTGCTGGATCCTGCGCGCCTTCAGCACTCTTTCGCGAACGGTGGCGCTGTCTTCCTGTTCCCGGGCATTTTCAATTTCTTCCACGGAAACGGCGTCCATTTCGATCTGCATGTCGATGCGATCCAGCAGCGGCCCGCTGATCTTGCTCAGATAGCGCTTGATCTCCGCCGCAGAGCAGGTACAGGGTTTCTTTTTGCTGCCGTAAAATCCGCAGGGACAGGGGTTCATGCCCGCTACCAGCATGCAGCGGCTCAAATACCGGCTCTGGCCGCTGACCCGGGTGATGGTGACGAAGCCGTCCTCCAGGGGCTGGCGAAGCGCCTCCAGCGTGGCGCGCTGAAATTCGGGCAGCTCATCCAGAAACAGCACGCCGTTGTGGGACAGGGAAACCTCTCCCGGCTTTACCCGCGCCCCGCCTCCGATCATGGCAGGCATGGAAATATTGTGATGGGGCGTTCGGAAGGGGCGAATGGTCATCAAGCCGCTGTTTTCCGGCAGTTCCCCGGCCGCGGAATGGATCAGCGTGGTTTCCAGCGCTTCTTCATAGGTCATGGGAGGCAGAATACCCGGCAGGCAGCGGGCCAGCATGGTTTTGCCGCTGCCCGGAATGCCCACCATCAACAGATTATGTCCTCCGGCCGCCGCCACTTCCAACGCCTGCCGGGCCACCGGCTGGCCCTTGACGTATTTCAGATCATTCCGAATGACTGCGGCGCGCTGCAGCTCTTCAAAATCCATTTTAGCCTGAAGCGTCAGAGAGGATTCGCCCGTCATATGATCTACGACCTGCCGCAGCGTACTGGCGGGATAAACGCGCAGGCCGTCAATGCAGGCCACCTCCAGCGCGTTTTCTTCCGGCAGGATCAGATTGCGAAAGCCGTGTTCCGCCGCCGTGATCGCCATTCCCAGCGCACCCCGCACCGGCATCAGCCGCCCCTGCAGAGAAAGTTCTCCCAGAAAAATGGTCGTTTCCAGTTCCCGGAAAGCGTCCGGCAGCTTGGCGGACAAAAGCGCCATGGCAATAGCCAGTTCAAAGGCTGTGCCCTCTTTGCGGACGTCGGCGGGAGCCAGATTCACCGTCACCTTGCCGCCGGGAAAAGGCAGGCGGCTGACGGAAATGGCCGCGCGGATACGGTCACGGCTTTCCTTGACGGCGGCGCTGGGAAGACCGACGATTTCAAAGCCTACCATTCCGCCGGAAATATAGGCTTCCACTTCCACCGGAAATCCGTTGACCCCATCCAAACCGCAGGTATAGGTTTTCGCCAGCACAGCCATCCCGCCTTCCTTTTCATTGGTGCCCGCTCAGTAATAAAGATTAAACCACCGGCCCCCGTAGATTTTAGAGACCCATTTCATGCTGTCCAGCCATTGCGTGCTGGTCAGCCAGCCGGAGGCATACGGGAAGAACATCACAAAGAATACCGCAGCGCCCGTCAGATAGACCGCCAGCGCAATCGCCACTGCTTTTGGTTTCCGAATGCGTCCGATCCACCATACCGTCGCAATAATAATGAAGGGAACGCTGGCGAAGTAATGATACATATACATGCTTCTGGGCACCAGCACCCACGGGAGGAACTGCGCCGCAAAGCCGATCACGATGGTGTAAAGACTCAGATCGCCGTCGCCGCGGCGAATTTCCAGTCCGCTGCGTCCGAGACGGAAAGATTTGCACAGCAGCGCGCCGATCACGCCCAGCATGCACAGCGCCCCCAGGTAAAAGATCCACGGGTTTCCCATGCACATGATGGTCGAAGCCATTCCCGCCGGTTCGAACTTATCCTGTGCAAACCACATGGGTTTGAGGATCAGCGGCCATTGCCACCATGGCGACTGGAAGGGATGATCCATTCCAAGTCCCGGCGTACTGTGATAATTGAGCATACCGATCTGCGCCTGAACGACCCGTTCGATGGTGACGGGGCCTGTGGGCGACAGATACGGAATGTAACTCAGATAGTAGATCACGCAGGGAACCAGAATGAAATAAACGACGCAGAGACCGCAGGTCATCAGAATTCGGTTCAGTGTAAAGCGCTGCGCGCCATCTATACGTTTCTGTATATCCGGCTCCATTTCCTGCCGGTTTATGCAGCAAAACGCAAAGCTGCCGGCACGGAACTGCCGCCAGACAGCAGTGAAGAACAGGACTGCCAAACCGACCGCCGAATACAGGCCGATCCATTTGCTGGCGATGGAAAGCCCCATAAACAGGCCGGACATTGCCAGCGGAATCTGGCTTTTCCAGAAAGCGCGGCTGAAGCAGCGCACTTCTTCCGCCTGCCTGAAGGCAAATACATCCGTCTGCAAATAGCGGATCATGCACAGATAGCTCAGCAGGATAAAAAACACCGGGAACGAGTCGATGGTGGCGATGCGCGTCTGGGTATAATGCATCAGATCCAGCGCAAAGGCCGTCATGGCGGCGGCAGCCAGACTGCGGCGGTGCAGCAGCTGTTTGGTCAACAGATACAGCGCAGGGTGCATCAGCACGCCGATGAACGCACCGGCAAAACGCCAGCCGAAAGGGGTCATGCCGAAGATCGCAATGCCCACAGCCATCAGGAGCTTGCCCAGCGGCGGATGGGTCGTTTCATAGGGGCGCTGGCCGTGCAGATGCTCATAAGCTGTGCGGGCATGGTAGATTTCATCAAAGTAGGTGCCTGTATACCAGCCCGGTTCTCCCACACAGGTATCCTGCTCATCTAACAGGGCGGCAGGATCCTGTGCTTCCGCCAGCATGTCCGGCCGGTCGCCCGTATGGGCGACGACGGCTGCCGCCAGATTTTCTCCCGACGGGCTGCGGAACGCCACCTCGAACAGGTTCAGTCCGGCGGCCTCCGCGTTCAGACGCACGTATTTTCCGTGAAGGGTCAGCCGGCCTTCAGGGGAATTATCGCCGTATTTCACGGTTCCGTTTACGTCCGTCCATGACTCCAGCGCATAATTCCAGCGGTAGCACAGCCCTTCCCGCATCTCGCAGGGGTAGTTTTCCGACCAGCTCTCCCCCTCCTCGCTGACGGCGATGGAGAAACTGTTGTAACTGACTCCCGCGTAATACAGAAAGTAGAAATCCTGACTCTCGTTCAGTTCAAAGACGATCTGTTCCTCTCCTGAAGTAGATACCATTCCGTGCTGAGGCGCCACCGTACTGCCCAGATTGGTAAAGGCCAGCACGCCATAAAGCGCTGTCACCGCGCCCATGATGGCCCAGTCCTTCCATCCGAGATCAAGACGGGGATCTGCGGGCCGGAACAGCATTTTTTCGTAACCCTTCGGGATCTGGAAAGCGGCGGGGTCTTCGTCAGAAACCCGTTCTTTTTTCGTTTCGCATTTTGGCGTGCCATTCCATTCGGGTGTCAGACAAACCCATGCGCCGAACCCCAGCAGGAGCAGATTGAGAATGCAAAGAATCACATTCAGCGCCAGCGTATCGTCGTTCAGATGTCCCAAGGAAGAACCGTACAAAATGGAATTATCCAGCACGATGGCCGTGTTGAGGAAGGTCGTTACGCTGAAGCCGATCATCAGCCACAGCAGCCGCCGGTCCCGGGTGCAGATATAGCCCAGCAGGAACAATCCCAGCGCCGGAAACAGATAGCGTTCATGAACCTTCACCGCCAGCACATAAATGCCTGCCAGCAGCAGCGCCAGAAAACCGGGAAGATATTTTACTTCGGAATGATGCAGGCAGCAAAGGATGACGACCCCGTAGACCAGCGCCATCATGCCGTAGCCATACAAGCTCCACGTGCAGCCCCATGCCGCCATGGCAAACAGATAGACGGAAAGCGCCGTGCAGAGCAGGCTGATCTGGCCGTTTCGGGTGCGCAGCAAACGAGCAAAAAACGGCTGCTTCTTTCGGATGCATTTGAATGCCACCATCAAAAGCGGCAAAAGGGCGCAGCAGCCCGTAGCAACAGGAAGCGCCCGCCCGGTAAGCAGCGTCAGTTGGGCCCAGTTTGCTGCCAGCAGGTAATACCAGTTGG
>CAKUCE010000261.1 GCA_934643535.1 uncultured Clostridia bacterium
GGTGTACACCCAGCTTTTGCAGGTACACCCGGAGGAGACCAATACCGCCTGCCAGCTGTTCGGCAAAGACCCGGTCGTCATGGGCGAGGCCGCCCAGAAGATCACCGAACTGGGCCGGTTCCGCTCGCTGGACATCAACATGGGCTGTCCGGCCCGGAAAGTGGTCTCCATCGGGGAGGGCAGCGCCCTTTTACTGGATCCGGAGCGGGCCTACAAAGTGATGGAAGCCGTGGTGAACCACACCACCCTGCCCGTCACCTTCAAGACCCGGCTGGGCTTTGACCAGCACTCCATGAACGCCGTGGAGCTGGGCAGGGCCGCCCAGTCGCTGGGGCTGAAATGGATGTGCGTCCACGGACGCACCCGGGAACAGCAGTATTCCGGGCAGGCCGACTATGCCGCCATCGCCCGGGTGCGGGAGCAGCTTTCCATCCCCGTGATCGCTAACGGCGACGTGTTCGCCCCCGAGGACGCGCAGCGCATCCTGCGGGAGACCGGCTGCTCCGGTCTGATGATTGGCCGGGGAGCCATGGGGGATCCGTGGCTGTTCCGGGGCGCGCGGGAGCGGCTGGACGGACGGCCCGTCACGCCGGTCACGGCCCGGGAGCGCATCGACGTGGCGCTGCTCCATCTGGAATGGATGGTGGGCTACAAAGGCCCCCGGCAGGGCGTGCTGGAAATGCGCAAGCATCTGGGCCACTACATTGGCGGGATGCGCGGGGCCACAGCCCTGCGACGGGAGCTGAATATGGCCAAAACCGAGGAGGAGCTGCGCGGACTGCTCCTTCGCCTTTGGGAAGAAGTCCGCGGTCAGGAGGATCAAGAATGAAAAACACGATCAAACGAGCGGCGGGATTTCTGGCGCTGGTCCTGTGTCTTTGCCTGACGGCTGGCGCGGTTCCGGCCCGGGCGGACGCGCTGGACATGGTTCAGCTGCTGTCCCCGTGGATCGAGGGCAGCGAGGCGCAGGTCTCCGTCAGCTATGAGCTGAAAAAACTGCTGCCCTATAACGACAGCACCCTGACCTTGCTCAACAATGTACTCAAGCATATCACCGTGGAGGGCCGCGTCAGCGGAGACAATACCTCCATGGGGATCTCCGTGGACGGGGACAGCCTGTTCACGCTGGAAGAGACTCGGGAAAACGGCCTCTCCGTGCTTCGGACGGAGCTTCTGCCCAACCGGGAGCTGACCTCCGCTCAAAGCGCGCTGGACGCGCTCTTTCCGGAGAATGAAAGCGACGAACCGGCGGAGGAAGGAGCGGACGCGCTGCCCGGCGGCACGTTTGACCTGAATGCGGCCCTGACCGAGGCGGAGGCCTGCTACCGGCAGCTGACCGACGGGATCCAGCCCTTCGCCGAGGAAAAAAAGGCCAACTACACCATCAAGAACGTGGGCAAGGGCAAATGGGTGCGGCTGGCCAAGCTGACCGCCGAGCAGGCCCAGAGCCTTCAGCCCCAGATCGCGGCGGTGCTGTCCTGCGGCATGGACGAGGCCTTCCGCCGGCAGATGGAAAGCCTGACCCTCAAAAAAGGCTTTACCGTGGCCCTGTACCGCACCGCCGAGGATGGCGACGACCTTGCCGTCTATATCAAGGGCAACGCGGCCATTGAGGACGTCAGCTATACCATTGCGTACCAGTGGGCCTTTGCCCGGGGTGAAAACGGCAATGACAAGGACACCTACAAGCTGGAATTCAACCGGCCCAAGGGAAAGATCGACAAGCGGACGGCGGAAGCCAGCCGTACTCAGTCCGTCAGCGAGGACGGACGGAAGCTGACCGCTCAAACCTCGCTGGAATTGAAGGAAGGCAAGCTGACCCTGACGGTCAGCCGGAAATATGACCTCACCGGCCGGGATGCGGACGGCGGCACGGCGGTTTCCGGCAGCATCGTGGACACCGTCAAACAGCAGGATTCCAAGGAAAAGACCAGCGCTACCACCTCCACCGAGCTGGTGCCAGAGCTGAAATGGGCGGGCGGCGTGCTCAGCGGCACGGTCAACGTGTCCCGGCTGAACGGTAAGAACACCGAGGGCGAATACGTGCTTCACTTCGGCGATACGTCCTTCGACCCGGTACAGGCGCTGGCCGCTGCCAGCAGCAGCGACGATTCCACCCCCACCGTGCAGATCACCATCGACGGTTCCAGCGTACAGCAGAATACGGATACGCTGCAGGCCATGCAGTCCGGCTCCTACCAGGTAGGTGAAAAGCCCACAGGCGTAACGGAATACACCGTCCCCTCTACCCTGGCGACCGTCGATCTGGATACCGCCGACGCCGGTGCGCTGGCGGCGCTGCAGGGCGAGCTGTTCCAGCGGGCGGCAGGCAGGCTGCTCCCCGCGCTGGCGGCACTGCCGGACGGTGATTCCGCCCTGCTGGCGGACGCTATGTCCGACGAGGATTATCAGGCGTTTTTGAACCTGCTGGGGCTGTAACGTCCAAACCATCAAAGGAGGCCGACCCATGAGAAAACGGAACGGAATACTCCGCTTTTGGGGCGCGCTGGCGCTGTGCCTGTGCCTGTGCGCGGGCGCGCTGGCCGAAAGCCTGCAGGGCTATACCGTGGCGGAAAAGCTGGTCAAGCAGCTGGACGCCGGCAGCGGCTTTTCCGGCACGCTGGAGGTGCAGACCGACGGAGCCGACGCGCCGCTTTCCTTCCAGTGGGACTACATCCACACCCGGAAAAACAGCGAGACCGTGGAGCAGCAGCGGCTGGACCTTCGGCTGATGGACGGCGAGAACGTCCGCAACACCTTCCGGCTCCAATGGGAAGAGCCTGCCCTGCGCTTTCAGACCGATCTTTTGTCCGGCCAGTGGTATGAGCTGAACTGGGCACGGGCGGAACAAAGCGAAGGCAGCGTGGGCGCAGCGCTGAACGCGCTGCTGGCCGATGCCCTCAGGACGAACGGTATTCCCACCTCCTTCCTGCGGATGCTGCCGCTGCTTTCTTCGCTGAACACGCCCGATGAGTGGCTGGCCCCCGCGCTGGAGACCTGCCTGACCCGGATGGACATCTGGATGGAGGGCTACCGGGGCCGCACGGACATCGGCAAGCTGGAGGATGGTACCGGCACCCTGAGCGCCCAGTACCGCATCGCACCCCCCAACGTCAAGGCTCAGTTGAAACAGCTCCTTCTGGACGTGCTGGGAGACGAAGACCTGATCCAACGGCTGAAAAATCACTTCGGCGAGGAACAGACGGCGCAGTATCTGAATCCGGAATGGCAGCCCTACTACTTCGCGGCGGTGGACGCGCTGCCGCTGGCGGGTGATCTGGTCATTGAACGGAAAGTCTCCCTGAAGGGCGAGCTGTTGTCTCTGAAGGTTTCCATGCCTTATTCCGACCCGGAAATGGGCGCGGTCACGCTGGGCTACAGCCTGACCACGGCCGAGGACAGTGAACCCAGCAGCGAGATCACCGTGGAAAGCCAGGAGCGGCTGGTCACGCTGCGTTATTTCACCTACAGCAGCGTGACGGATGTCAGCGTCACCCAGGGCACGCTGATCAGCCAGCCCACCGGCGAAACGGCCTTCACCGTGGCCGACGGCGGGCAGGAAAAACCGTTGGCCGTGGCGTTCCTGTACCGCAGCCAGACCTCCAGCGGCAAGGAGGAGGACGGTCGGGACAGCTGCCGTATTCAGCTGGAGCTGAGCCTGACCCCCGATCAGGAGACTCCGGAGGCGCTGGAATTTGACGAATGCAGCCTGAATCTGGATATGACCTTCGCTTCTCACAGCCCTCAGAAATCGGCCACCGAACTGAACGCGGTGCTGACCGTAGGCGGCGGCCAGCGGACGGGGCGCACCTTCACCCTGAACGGAACCACCCGCACCCCCTGGGTGCCCGAAGCGGTCCCTGCCGGAGCCGTCTCCCTGTCCGACCTGCCGGAGAGCGACTGGAACGAGCAGCTCCAGAAGGCCCTGAGTGGCTCTCCGTTCGTCCAGCCCGCCGCAGAATAATATCCATATGAAAAAGAGCGCCCGTGAAAAACTACCTCATGGGCGCTCAAATTGTCGAAAAATTTCTAATTGGCCGTCAGCGCCCGCGAACAGCGCTCTGCGGCCCGCTCCGCTTCGCGTTGCGGGCTTCGGACTGCGGTAGCCCTTTCAGGGCTGTC
>CAKUCE010000262.1 GCA_934643535.1 uncultured Clostridia bacterium
AAGGGAAAGTGATCGGTGCTCTGTGCGTCAATTACGACATTACTGAAACCGTGCAGTTTGAAGGCTACTTGAAGCAGTTCAACCAGTACGAGCTCCATCAGGGACAGGAGGAAGTTTTCACCAACGACGTGAGCGGCTTGTTGGATTATCTTATTAATCAGGCCCAGCAGCTCATCGGTACCGAGCCTGGTAGCATGAGCAAGGTGGAGCGTATTCGCTTCCTACGCTTTCTGGATGAGAAGGGCGCATTTCTGATTACCCGCTCCAGCGAGAAGGTTTGTGATTTGCTCAATATCAGCAAATTTACCTTCTATAATTATCTGGATGCTGCACGCGCCCAGAAACAGGACGGCACTGAAACATCCAAAATCTGATCTTTCCCTTTCCGGCAGAACCACACCTTTCAAAGGACGGCGCATTCGTTCAATGTAAGCGCCGTCCTTGTTTTGATTGAAGCTCATTGGAAGTCTGGCGCTTTTCATTTTAAGCTCTCTTGAAGCAACTTACAGGCTGCCAAAAGAAGAGCCTCCCTGCCGGATAGACTTTTGCCTGAAAGGCTTCGAAGCCGCAGGCGGCACGTCAAAGAGCAGATAACCGGCATATCCCCCTTCCATACGAAAAAAATACAAATGTTACGCCGTGTCCCTTTTCCCTTTTTGGGATAACCTACCATTGCCCCCGCCTGCCTTCCGCCCCGCCTGCGGCCCCCTTTGCTTTTTTGCCCGCCTGTGGTATAGTAAGCGGGACGCTTTCCGTATCGCTCGCCTGCCGCGCGTGTATTGAAGCGCCGTAAACCCTATCGAAATTGTTTCAGGAGGACCTCTTCGAAAATGAAAGAAATCCTGTTGACCCTTGCGACGGCCATCGCCGCCTACCTGCTGGGATGTATCTCCACGGGCACCATCGTGTCCCGCCGGGAAGGCGTGAATATTCGCAATGAGGGCAGCCATAACACCGGCGCCAGCAACGTGCTGCGGGTACTGGGCCTGAAGGACGGCCTGATCACCTTTCTGGGCGACTTTGCCAAAGCCGCCGTCGCCTGCCTGATCGGCAACCTGCTGGTGCCGTCCGCTTTCGGCATCGAGGGCCTTGGACGCATCGTGGCGGCGCTGTTTGTGGTCGTCGGCCATAACTGGCCCGTGTTCTATCACTTTCAGGGCGGAAAGGGCGTGGCCTGCTCCACGGCGGTGGTGCTGCTGATTCATCCCCTGTGCGGCCTGCCCTCTATCCTGCTGTGCGTGCTGGTCATTGCGCTGACCCGATATATCAGTCTCGGCAGCATGACCATGCTGCTGACCTATATGGTGCTGATCTGGATCGTGTGCTTCGGCCAGTGGGCGCTGTGCATCTTCGCCACGATCCTGTTCATCATGTGCGTGTATCGCCACCGCGCCAATATCCAGCGGCTCCTGAACGGCACGGAGAATAAGATCGGTCGCCGGGTTCAGCCGCAGACCACCGAAAAAAAATAAAATACGGCTTTGCTATTGACAAAATTCGCCGGTCATGCTATCCTCGCAGACGACAACTGAATGCGTGTCCTTTAACCACGGTCCCGTGAGGCCGGGAAGGCTGCGAAAGATATGCCAGTAATATGGATGAAATGTGTGTATCTGCCTTGCCCTGCCGTGAGCAAGGCAGTTTTCCTTTTCAGACCAAAGGCGCGCAGGGTTGATCTTTTCCAATCGGAGGGGAACGAAACGATGAAACTCGTGTATGACGTCAATCAGAGGCCGCCCCTGAAAAAGAACCTTGTGTATGCCTTCCAGCAGCTGCTGGCCATCATGGCCGCCACTCTGCTGGTGCCGATCCTGGCGGACAGCACCGGCCTGTACCTGAACCAGCCCGCCGCGCTGTTCGGCGCCGGCATGGGCACCCTGTTCTACATTCTGGTGGCTACCCGCCGCAAGAGCCCCGTGTTTCTGGGCAGCTCCTTCGCCTTCATCAGCCCGCTGGCGGGCGCGACCGCGTTCGGTTTCCTGGGCGTGTTCGTGGGCTCCCTGTTCTCCGGTCTGGTGTACGTGCTGATCGCCCTCATCATCAAGAAGACCGGTTCCGCGTGGGTCAACAAGCTGCTGCCCCCCGTGGTCATCGGCCCCACCGTGGCCCTGATCGGTTTGAGCCTGTGCGGCAGCGCCGTGAACAACCTGAACAACACCGCTGCCGGAAGCTACAATCTGGTGGCCATTCTGGTGGGCCTGCTGGCCTTCTTCATCACCGTGTTCGCCTCTGTGAAGGGCTCCCGGGGCATGAAGATGGTTCCCTTCATCATCGGCATTCTGGGCGCTTACGTCATCGCGCTGGTGCTGACCCTGATCGGCAACGCTACCGGCTGCGAGGCCCTGCAGCTGGTTCACCTGTCCGCCTTTGACAACATGCAGCTGTTCAAGCTGCCCCGGTTCACCTTCCTGGGGATGTTCGGCGTGTACAAGGACGCTCCCAACACCATCACCAGCGCGGCCGACGTGCTGAGCCTGTTCCTGCTCTTCGCCCCGGTGGCCTTCGTAACGCTGGCCGAGCATATCGCCGACCACAAGAACGTATCCAGCATCATCAACCGCGACCTGATTACCGACCCCGGCCTTGACCGCACCCTGATCGGCGACGGCGTAGGCTCCATCGTAGGCTCCTTCTTCGGCGGCTGCCCCAACACCACCTACGGCGAATCCGTGGGCTGCATCGCCATCACGGGCAACGCCTCCGTCAGCACCATCGCGCTGGCCGGTGTGTACTGCATCCTGCTGAGCTTCTTCGATCCCTTCGTCTGCTTCGTCAACTCCATCCCCTCCTGCATCGTGGGCGGCGTGTGCATCGCGCTGTACGGCTTCATCGCGGTCAGCGGTCTGAAGATGCTGCAGCCTGTGGATCTGGGCGACAACCGGAACCTGTTCGTGGTCGCGGCCATTCTGGTGTGCGGCATCGGCGGCCTGACGCTGAAATTTGGCTCCGTGGAGATCAGCTCCATCGCCACCGGCCTGATCGTGGGCATTCTGGTGAACGTGATCTTCAACAAGCGCTCTGCCGAAGAAAAGAAGGCCGAATAAAAAGCCTTGACGCAAAAGCAGCTTTGGGGTATGTTTCTGCAAAGGAACATACCCCTTTTCCAAACCGAAAAGGTTCCTGTTTAGGAGGATCAAGAACATGTCTGAGCAGAAGCTCAAAGCCAAACTGATGGACGCGCCCGCCATGCAGCGGGCCCTGAGCCGGATGGCCCATGAAATTCTGGAGCAGCTCGCCCCCCCGGAAAATATCGTGCTGGTGGGGATCAAGCGCCGCGGTGTGCCGCTGGCCCGGCGGCTGGCCGCACTGATCGAGCGTTTCGAGGGCGTTCAGGTGCCCGTGGGCGAGCTGGACATCACCCTTTACCGGGACGACCTGACCACCTTATACGATCAGCCCAGGCTGAAGGGCACGAATCTGCCGGTGGACGTGGGCGGCAGGCTCGTGGTGCTGGTGGACGACGTGATCTACACCGGCCGCACCGTCCGGGCCGCATTGGACGCGCTGATGGATCAGGGCCGTCCGGCCCGCATCTGTCTGGCGGAGCTGGTGGATCGCGGTCACCGGGAGCTGCCCATCCGTGCCGACTTCGTAGGCAAGAACGTCCCCACGGCTCACAGCGAGCGCATCGCTGTCCGCGTCACCGAGATTGACGGCGAAGAAGACAGCGTGACCCTCTGGAACTGAGTTTCTTTCGGACTGCGCGCCGACTACGGCGCGGGAGCAGGGCTTGCAGCCCTATGGGGCGTTCACACTTTTCTTTCGATGGCGAAAGAAAAGTGTGCAAAAGAAAGCCAGCGGCACGGCGACTCCAGAGGCGGCCCGCCCCACTTCGCGTAATTCGCAAATATCGGCGTTCCGGGCACTGCCGTGCCCGGCCCTTGTATTTGCTCAGGCCTGTCAGTCGCTAACTGCCTTCGGCAGTTGTGCCCACTGGGCACACGCTCCCTCTCGGCCCAAGCTTCGGCCTGCGGGAGCCCTTCGGGCTGTCCTCGGCCTCGGTTCGCTTCGCTCACCCGCCGGGAAAAAGGCTTTTATTGCCCATTTTGCCGGCGGGGCTCGTTATGTCGCGCGCAGCATGATTGGCCAGCTTTCACCTGCGATCCGGCGCGCTC
>CAKUCE010000263.1 GCA_934643535.1 uncultured Clostridia bacterium
CAGACGGGCGATAAGGGCGACGAGGTGCTGCGCCTGCAGCAGGCGCTGGCCGAGTACGGCTATTATGAAGGTGATCTGGACGGCCGTTTCGGCCAGCAGACCCGGCGGGCGGTGGAGCGCTTTCAGTACAGCCACGGCCTGACGGCGGACGGCATCGCAGGCCGAAATACCCTGTCGGTGCTTTACGACAGCGGCATGGTGCGCCGGGCGGATTACTGGGCCTCTAACGCCACCCCCGCGCCTACGGATACGCCGGAGCCTTCCCCCACGCCCACCGATACCCCTGCGCCTACCCCATCGCCGTCACCGGCTCCGACGGACACGCCCGCCCCTGCGGCGGCGACGGAAGCGCCGCTGGCCGTGCTGGAGCCCATGGAGGCGTGGTCGATCCTCGTGGACGGCCAGACGGTGACCGGGGAAAACGAAGCGGTCATTCCGCCCTGCCGCAGCGAAAGCGGCGCGCTGTACCTGCCCCTGCGGGAAGTGCTGCTGGCTCACGGAGCCACCATTCTGCCCTCGGACAGCGTGGACAACCCCGGCTATGCCTTCGCCATGGGCGGCGGTCTGTATCGGGTGTCCTACGGCTTCAATCAGGCCGGAACACCCATCAATCTGGAGATCACTCTGAACGGGGTGCGTCAGCTGCTCCGGCCGCGCGACATCCGCGCCTACGGCGAATGGCTCTATCTGCCTGCCGAAACCCTTGAAGGTCTGCTGGGCGTTGCCGCCGCTGAAAACGAGACGGACAGCACGGTGGCGGTAACGTTCCCGGAATAAGGAGATTTTCTCCGCCTTTCCTATGAATTGGCTGGGGAAAGAACCTTGACACCGCACAGGGCCACGTTATAATGGATAGATGCAACGAAAAGGGGGGAAAGCCATGCTGCGGGAATCCACGGTCCATACCGATCTGAGTGAAATGACCATGAGCATGATGCGGGAAAAACAGTACGAGGCCTGCGAGCGCAGGCTTTTTGCCCATCCTTCGGCGGCGCTTTTCTCCGCTGAAGCGACGGAGCTGGACGCCCAGTCTCTTTACGAACACTCCTATGATTTCCGTCCCGGACAGCAGCGGCTCTGCTCACTGGACGAGCTGCGCGGTATGGTGCTGGCCCGGCTTCCGCTGGAAGCCCGGTTTGTGGGCGCGGGAGAGCAGCAGCTTCTGGAAAAGCTGCTCATCAACGACGGGGAGCTTTTGCTGACCGACTGGGACGATCTGGGCGCTGCGGAGGCGCTGCTGAGCCGCCTGTGGTGCAGCTTCCGGGCGGAGGGCGACGACTGGTATCTGACGCTTCCTTCCGCACTGCAGGAGCCGCTTTTGACCGCCATGAGCGCCGACGGCGCGGCCATGGACCGGGAACGGCTGTGGCGCTACGACGCGACGGTGCATGGCCTTCTGTATATCACCGGGCTTCTGCACGCGGCGCAGGCCATGGAGTTTTTTCTGGGCGGCGTGATGCAGCGCGGCGACCCCATGGCCCGGGAGATCGCCAGGCGGTATCTGCAAGCCTCTTTTGACTATATCACCGACGGGGCGGGCGGCATGATCCTGCTGCATCCCGGACTGGCCAACCCCTATCAGCTGGTCCGCCGCCAGCAGGTAGGCGCGCTGGACACCTTTGAAATGAGCCAGCAGATGGTGGCCGGAGGCATGAACGGTATCCTGCCGGAGGAAGTGCCCCTGCACGAGGCCATGTGCGCCGCTCTGCGTGGCGCGCTGCGGCCGGAGCTGGACGTAAACGATATTGCCGAGGATCTGCGGATGCTGGCCAAGCAGAATGCCTCCCTTTCCGAAATGGAGAGCGTGCTGGCCGAATCGGTCACGGTGCTGCCCACCCAGGAAATGCGGGACGCGGTACGCAGACTATACGAAGGAACGCCGCGCTGGCTGGGCCTGAAGGCGGCGCTGGAGCATTAAGATGAAACTGTATACCCTGACCATCCCGGAGAATATTGCTCCGGGACGGCTTTTTCCCTGGCTGCGGCGGATGCTGCCCCAGCTTCCGGAGCATGCCGTCCGGGAAGCGCTGGACCGGCGGGACGTGAAGCTGAACGGCAAACGGGCAGACCGCCAGGCGATGCTCGTGCCCGGCGCGGAGGTGCGCCTTTATACCCCCGGCGAGGAAATCCGGGAGCCGGAAATTCCCATTCTGTATGAGGACAGCCGGGTGCTGGTCGTCCGCAAGCCGGCGGGCGTCAGTTGCCAGAAGGATGCAAAGGGCGGGCTGACCATTACGGAGCTGGTGCTGCGGCAGCTTCGCCAAAAGGAACCGACCGCCCGAGAACCGCTGTTGTGCCACCGGCTGGATAATCAGACCGACGGCCTTCTTCTTTTGTGCCGGGACGAGGAGGCCAAAGCCGCAATGGAAGAGGGCTTCCGGCAGCGGCGTATCCACAAGCGCTATCTCTGCCTGACCAAAGGAACGCCCCAGCCCGATCACGCAGTGCTGCGGGCCTTTCTCCTCAAGGACAGCGAAAAGGCGCTGGTGCGCGTTACCCGCAAGGAGCAGCCCGGCAGCCTGCCCATTGTGACGGAGTATACCGTGCTGGAGCCGGGCCCCTGCGCCCGGGTAGAGATCCTGCTGCACACGGGCCGCACCCATCAGATCCGCGCCCAGATGGCGGCGATCGGGCACCCCCTGTTGGGAGACGACAAGTACGGCGACCGGGAATTCAACAAGCGCATGAAGGCCCGGCGGCTGATGCTCTGCGCCGTGGAGCTTCGTTTCGAGCTGGAAGGGGAATGGGCCTGGCTGAACGACCTGCGGCTGTCTATTTCACCTGATTTTTGAAGGAGTACCAAAGCATGAAACCCATTCGACTGATTGCCATGGATATGGATGGCACCCTGCTCAACAGCCGTCAGGAGCTTAGCGCGGGCAACGTAGCCGCCCTGCGCGCCGCCGAAGAAAAGGGCGTGAAGCTGGCCATCTGCAGCGGCCGTCCCGCCGGGGACTCGGGCATGTTCGCCGTCACCCACGGCTTTGACCAGATGGCGATCCTTTCCCTGAACGGCGGCTACTGTCTGGATCGGCCCTTCGGCGCAGCCTATGCCGATCACGCGATCGACCGTGAGACGGCTTTGCAATGCTGGGAATGGTTCCGGGAAAGAAAAATGACCTTTGCCTGTTTCCTGCAAAATGACGTAGCCGCTTTTCAGGGCGATCCGCCCGCTCGGGATATTTTCTGGTGCGCCCAGTGGGACGACCCCCGCGCGCCGCGCATCCTGAAGGGGGAAGAGGCCGTTCGCCGGGCGCTGGAAGGCCGGGTGAACAAATTCGTCTGCATCGAGGAAGACCCGGAGCGGCTTCACGCGCTGGGACGCAGGCTGGAAACACTGCCCGGGCTGGAGATCACCTCCTCCTGGGCGGACAATTACGAGCTGATGCCCCGCGGTGTCAGCAAGGGCCGCGCCGTGCAGGAGCTGGCGGAACAGATGGGCATCGGCCCGGATCAGGTCATGACGCTGGGCGATTTTGACAACGATCTGAGCATGATCGAATACGCGGGCTTCGGCACCGCCATGGGCAACGCCTCGCCGCGGGTGAAGGCCGCCGCCAAATATGTAACCCTGACCAACGATGAAGACGGCGTCGCCGCCGCCATTCGGAAGTTCGTCCTGTAACGGATCCAAAAGGGAGACGCAGGCAATCGCGTCTCCCTTTTTCTGTACCAGAAAACAGACCCGAACCCCTGCTGCCCGGCACTGCAAAGGCGCTCAAGCGCGACGAGACCTCCCACCCTGCAAAACCTGCGTATGCCCCACGCCCGTTCCGATAAGGCAGGGCCTTTGATGCCCGGCACTGCAAAGGCGCTCAAGCACGACGAGACCTCCCAACCCGCAAGGCTTGCGTATGCCTTACGCCGACCGCGGGGGCGAGGGCGGCGATAGGCAGCGGAGGGAAAAAGCCTTGCCCTTTTTGAAAGAGGAAAAGAGTGAGCACGAGCGCGCACAAACGCAGGTGTTATCTCGCTAACTGGTCTGCGCGCGACATTGCGAACTCCCTCTTTCAAAAATGGGCAGTAAAAGGCTTTTTCCGGCGGGTGAGCGCAGCGAACCGAGGCCGAGGACAGCCCCGAAGGGGCTACCGCAGGCCGAAGCCCAC
>CAKUCE010000264.1 GCA_934643535.1 uncultured Clostridia bacterium
GTGCTGCGCACGGCGAAACCTTGCAGAGGAATTTGCCGACCGCAGGTCAGCCGGTCGATACGAATATAGTCAGAGGGACTACGGCCCCTCTGACAACTCCCCCCGAAGGGGTTTTTCGACAGTCTGCGCCGGGCCTCGGGAATTTTTTCCCGAGGCCCGGCTTTTGGTTTTCCTGCCTTTTTGGATTGAACCGTTCTTCCTTATACGGTATAATTCGAAAAGGCGGGTCTGGCCGTTTACCGCTTGAGCCTGGCCGCTTTCTGCAGTTCCTCAAAGGTATGAATGTCCTGCCGCTGCTCCTGCAGCATCACCTGAACCTCCCGGTTCAGCCCGTCGAAAAGGGTTCTGCTTCGCTGACTGTGCCGGAGCAGCTCCTGAAGAGTGGAATAGTCCGCCATTCGTCAATCACCTCACCCGTAGCGTTGACCAAACCGGCGGACGCTATGCTGCGGAAGCGCCCTTTTGAAATAATGAAATTGAAATAAGGAAAGGAAGAAAGCCCATGCCCCTTGCCAATTACTGCCGGAAATGCAGAGCCGAAACCCCTGCGGGCGAAAGCTGCCCCTATTGCGGCGCGAAGCTGACCAAAGCCGGGGAGCGGCTGTCCTTTGGCGTTTCCCGCGCGCCTTGGCGGGAATGGTTCTGCTGGAACCGGCTGCTGCGGGTGGGCCTGCCGGTGTGGGCGATCAGCTTTGGGCTGATCGTGCTGGCGGAGCTATGCTCCGGCGGAACCGGCGCGCTGACGGAGCTGTTCCGCCGGGGCTTTGGCCAGACCATGCTCTGGCTGCTGGGCGGGATGCTGCTTACGTTCTGGGCGCTGCTGTTCTGTCAGGGCCGGGAGAAAGTTCACTATATATTGGACAAGGACGGCGTCAGCGCCTACACCTATGTTTCCGAAGAAGTGAACGATCTGGCGCTGTACGCCCGTTTCCTTACGCCGCTGCAGGCGGAAGCCCTGCAGGAAGACGAGCATGCGCTGCCCGGCCTCAGGCTGGTGCGCCGGGTGATCCTTCCATGGGAACGGATGAAGCGGGTGAAGCTCTGGCGGGAGGGGCAGACGCTGCTCTTTTTCGCCCCGGCCTACTGGCAGGTTTTGGCCGTAACCTGCCCCGTACAGGAGTTTCCCGAAGCGGAGGCATGGGTGCGCGCCAAAATGAAGCGCTTCAAAACAGTCCGCGTCCTGCCTAACGAAAAGGAAAAAACCGGCAAAAAAGCAAAGAAACGTTAAAACTATTACAAAAATATAACATTTATCCTTGACATGCGTAATAACTTTTCGTACAATATGGGCTGGAAAGCTCTGGTTCTGCCCTGCGCGTCCCGCAGAAAAGCCCGCGCCGGACAGATTTTCCATACGCAGCTCAAGATTTGCCTTTGGAGGAATCGGGAATGACACAGGAGATTCGCATCCGGCGCTGGCTGGCCTTCCTTTTGGCCGCCCTGCTGACGTTTTCTACCCTGACTACGGCGCTGGCGGCCGGCAAAACCTTCCAGTCCTATCAGACCACCAGTATGTCCAATGTGAATCTGCGCAAGCGGGCCAACGGCACCTCCACCATCCTCAAACGGATCAAGGTGGGCGATACGGTGACGGTCGTCGGCAAATCCGGCAATTATTACCAGATCCAGTTTGACGGCAAGGAGGGCTATGCCCTCATCAAATACATTGACGGCACCGATTCCGGCGCGGACCCTGAGCCGGACGGAAGCCTGATGCATGCCGCGCCGCTGGCGGTGACGTCCTATCCCTACGACACCACCACGCTGGGGTATGTGAAGCTGCGCAAAAAGGCGGGCCGCACCGCCGACGTGTACCGCACCATTCCCGTCAACAGCCTTGTGACGGTGCTCAGCGTGGAGGGCGACTTTGCCCGGGTGGAATACGACGGCCAGAAGGGCTATGTGTACGCCAAGTATGTGAATCTGGCCAACATTCCCACGCCTACGCCCGTGCCGACGGCCACGCCCAAGCCCGGCTCCGAGTCCTACGCCCTGCTCAAAAGCGGCGATACCGGCGCGATGGTCACGGCGCTGCAGCAGGCGCTGATCGAGCTGAAGTACCTTTCTGAGGGCGACGCGGACGGCAAGTTCGGTACGAAAACCGAGCAGGCCGTCAAACTGCTTCAGAAACGCAACGGCCTGACCCAGACCGGACAGGCGGACGCGGAGCTGCAGCTGCTGATTTACGAAGGCACCCCCAAGGACGTGAACAGCTACCGGCAGCACGTCAAGACCATTCCGCCCATCGTGGGCGCGGTCATCAAGCTCAATGGCCAGGGCGAGATCGTCTCCAAGGCTCAGACCCGGCTGAAGGAGCTGGGCTACTACACCCAGACTCCCTCCGGCGTATGCGACGCGCTGACGGTAGCCGCCATCGAGGAATTTGAACGCAAGAACAGTCTGGTGGTGGACGGTTCCCTTTCCGCCTCCGATCAGAATCTTCTTTACAGCACCTGGGCGCTGGATGCTTCCGTGGCCGTGACCCCCACGCCCACTCCCGTGCCCGAAATGCCCAAGGATGTGGTCCGCCCCGGCGACAAGAGCAACGACGTGAAGCTGGTGCAGACCCGTCTGACCGAGCTGGGCTACCTGACCAGCAAAGTGACCGGCACCTTTGACGACGACAGCGTCAAAGCGCTCAAGAAGTTCCAGAAATCCAACGGTCTGGACGCAGACGGCGTATGCGGCGTACAGACCCGGGCGGTGCTGTTTGCGGCGCACCCGGTCTACGCGGTGCCTACCGCCACCCCCGTGACCGCTTCGAACGAGACCCCCGTTCCCTCCTATGCGCCCATCACGAAGGAAAACTGCGTCACCATCAAGGCAGGCAGTCAGGGCGCGGACGTAAAGCGTCTGCAGATCCGTCTGCAGGAGCTGGGCTACTACACCTCCCGTCAGGACGGCATCTACCTGACGGACGACATCGCCGCAGTACGGGCCTTCCAGAAGACGAACGGCCTGACGGCCGACGGCAAGGCGGGCTACAACACCCAGACCGTGCTGTACAGCGACGCGGCCAAGCGGGCCGACACCGCAAGCTCCGACGTGATCTCTTCCTCCAAGGCGGCCACGCTGCGCTACGGCAGTGAAGGCGTGGAGGTGCAGACCCTTCAGAACAAGCTGATCTCGCTGGGCTATCTGACCGGCTCCGCCGACGGCAAGTTTGGTTCCGCCACCCGCCGTGCGGTGAAAGCCTTCCAGCAGGCCAACGACCTGAGTCCGGACGGCATCGTGGGCGCGGCCACGCAGGCCAAGCTGGGCGACGGCACCACGAACAGCGGAGCCGTTTCCAACACGGTTCCCTACGTCACCCTGTACAAGGGCGCTACCGGCGAGGCGGTCAAAGCCATGCAGAACCGGCTGATTGCTCTGGGCTACCTGACCGGCAAGGCGGACGGCAAGTTCGGCAACCAGACCAGTCTGGCGCTGATCGCCTTCCAGCGGGCCAACGGCCTGAAGGCGGACGGCATCATGGGCTCCGCCACCACGAAGAAGCTGAACCAGACCAGCGGCACCGTCAACGGCGGCGGCACGACGACCATCGTCACCCCCACCACCGCGCCCAACGTGACCACCATCAGCGCGGCCAGCGTCCGCTATGCCAACTGGTACACCGAGATCCGCGCCAAAGCCCGGAAATATCCCAACGTGACGGTTTACGACTTCTCCACCGGCCTTTCGTGGCAGCTGACCATCTTCTCCAACGGCGCTCACGCGGATGCGATCCCGATCACCGCCGAGGACACGGCGAAGATGAACAAGGCTTTCGGCAAGACCACGTGGAACCCGAAGCCCGTCTGGGTCATGTTCAGCGACGGGTCGGTCTATATGGCCTCCACCCACAACACACCCCACGGTACCTACAACAACAAAAGCACCAACAATTTTGCCGGTCATCTCTGCGTCCACTTCCCCCGCACGCAGGCGGAGGTAGAGGCCATCGGCCCCTATGCCACCTCCCACCAGAAGGCCATCGACCAGGGCTGGGAGGTCACCCAAAAGCGCGCCGGCAAATAGCAGGGGCAGTGCCCCTGCACCCCACACCGCG